>CANGMH010000241.1 GCA_947454005.1 Verrucomicrobiota bacterium | reverse complement strand
GTCTTGCCGGTGCCCGGAGGCCCGACCATCAGGATGCCCTTGGGGATGCGGCCGCCGAGCTTCTGGAATTTCTTGGGGTCCTTGAGGAACTCGACCAGCTCGGACACCTCGTCCTTCGCCTCTTCGACGCCGGCGACGTCCTTGAAGGTGGTCTTGTTCTTGTCCTTCGCGAGCAGCCGGGCCTTGGACTTGCCGAAGCTGAGCGCGCCCTTGCCCGCGGCCTTGATCTGCCGGACGAACACGAACCAGATCAGCGCGGCGACCACGACGAAAGGCAACAGCCCGATCAGCACCTGGACGAAGAGGTTGTTGTTGTCGACCGGTCGGAAGCCGATCATCTGCAGACGGCGGACGTCCTCCGGCGCGAGATAGGTCTCGAGCATGAACGGCACCGCGTTGGTCTCGGCGAGGTCCGACGACAGGTACTTGCCCTTCACCGTGCGGAGCACGCCCGGCTGGGAGCTGAAGTTGATCTCGCCCTCCTTGACCCGGCCGCTCTCCGCGAGGTCGAAGAGCTCCTTGTAGGTGATCGTCTTGTAGCGGACCTGCGACGTCTTCTGGAAGAAGAGCAGCAGCGGGATCATCGCGGCGATGACGATCCACACGATCCACGTGCGGGTCTGGAAGTTGGGGCCCCCACCGGAACCGCGGCTGCTGTCGTTGTCGTCTGCCATAGCGAAGTCGGGCGAAGCTAACACCCGTCCGGGACCGTGCAAGGCGCGTTTCCGCAGGAAACACGCGGTTTCCGTGAAAACTCCACCGTCACGGCGTCCGCACCTAGCCGCCGCGCACGATGGCCACCACGGCGGATTCCGGGCGGAGATAACGGCCGGCCGCGGCCTTCACGTCGTCGAGCGTCACGGCCTCGTAGCGGGCGTCCTCGCCCTCGTGGTTGCGGAAGCCGAGGCCGTAGAGCTCGTCGAGCGCGCAGGCCAGCGCGAAACCACCGAGATCCTGCCGGGCGATCTTGCGCTGGCCGACGATCTTGGCCTTCGCCCGGGCGAGCTCCTCCGCGGTGAGCCCGTCCTGGCAGAGCGCCGCCGCCTGGGCCCGGAGCTCGGTCTCGACCAGGTCGATCTTGTCCGGCGCCGTGCCGCAGTAGAACGCGAAATATCCCGGGGTGCGGCCGAGGAAGTTGGTCGCGCCGACGTAGTAGGCCAGCCCGAGCTCGTCGCGGATGCGCATGAACAGCCGCGACCCCATGTCGCTGCACGCCTCCTGCACCAGCTCCAGGGCGTAGCGGTCCGCGGCGGTGAAGGTGGTGCCGGGGAACCCGAGCGCCAGCACCGCCTGCTCTTTGTCGCGGGTCTCGACGGTCCGCGGCGTGGTCGCGCGCGGCTGGCTCGTCTGCGGCCCGAAGACCCGGCCGGGTTTCCAGTCGCCCAGCGCTGCTTCGATGGCGCCGCGGACGGCATCCGCGTGGACGTCGCCGAACACGGCGAGCACGCCGTTGCCGGGCACCGCCAAGGCCGCGTGGAACTCGCGCAGCCCGGCCGCGGTCAGCTTGCCCACGACCTCCTCGGTCCCGAGCGCGTCGAGCCCGTAGCCGTTGTCGCCGAACAGGCCGCGGCGCATCGCCTTGAAGGCGCACTGGAGCAGCTGGTCGCGCTGGCCCTTGATCCCGGCGAGCTGCACCTGACGCTCGCGCTCCAACGGTCCGGCCGGGAACGACGGGCGCAGCAGGACATCGGCGAAGAGCTGGATCCCGGTCTCGAGGTCCTCGCGCAGCACCTCGGCGGAGAGGCCGAAGGTGTGGTTGCCGGCGTAGGGGTCGAGGCTGCCGGCGACGGACTCGATCTCGGTGGCGATCTGCTCGGCGGTGCGCGTCGTGGTCCCTTTGACCAGCATCCGCGACATCAGCGAGGTGATGCCGGTGTCGGCCGGCGTCTCCGCCAGCAGTCCGCCGGAGAAGGCGAGACGGAACTGCACGAAGGGCAGGCGATGGTCCTCTTTCACCAGCAGCCGCAGACCGTTCGCGAGCGTGAACATCTGGATCGGATGGTCCGCGTTGGTCTCGACGGCCAGGTCCGTCCGCGGGGCGGTGCCTTCGGGCAGGAGCCCGAAGATGGTGCGGTTGGTCTCGGTGAGATAGGTGTCGGCGACCCGGCGGAGGTCCTCCGGCGTGAGCTTCCGGACCGCGGCGAGATAGCGCTCGCTGAAGCTGAGGTCGTTGGCCGCGATCCAGTTCCCGCCGAGGTCCTGGGCCTGGCCTTCCATGGTCTTGCGCGTGGCGAGCGCTCCGGCGGTGAACTGCTTCACGGCCTTCGCCAACTCGGCGGAAGAGACGAGGTCCTCCTTCATGCGGTCCACCTCGGCGAGGATGGCGTCGCGCGCCGCCCCGAACTTGCCGCCGTCGGTGACGCCGCTGGCGCCGAACAGGCCGGCGAGGCCGGGCGTGTAGATCCAGGCGCTCACAGAATGCGCCAACCCGGCCCGTTCGCGCACCGCTTGGTAGAGGCGCGAGCTGCGTCCGCTGCCGAGCAGCGTGGACAGCACGTCGAGCGCGGGGATGTCGGCGTGCCGGACGTCCGGGATGTGCCAGGCGATGTGGAGATGCGCGAGCTCGACCGGGGCCTCGTCGATGGCCTCGCGCGGCGAGGTCTGGCGCGGCTCGGCGGGCAGGACCGCTTGCGGCACCGGACGCGCCTTCGTCCCGGCGAAGGCGGCCTTCACCTGGGCGACGATGTCGTCCGCCACGAAATCGCCCACGACCACGAGGAAGCAGTTGTTCGGCGCGTACTTCTCCGCGTAGTAGGCGGCGATCTGCTCGCGGGTGAGGCGGTTGAAGATGTCGATGTGGCCGATGACCGGGAAGCGGTACGGGCTGCGCGTGTAGGCGGTCTCGAAGAGCCTCATGCTGGCGCGGCGGCCGGGGTCGTCCTTGCCCATGTCCATCTCGCGGCGGATGACGTCGAGCTCCTTCACCAGCTCGTCGGCGGGCAGCGCGGCGTTCTGGAAGATGTCGCAGAGGATGTCCACCGCCACCTTGGCGCCGGTGTCCGGCACGTTGATCCAGTACACCGTGCGGTCGAACGACGTGTAGGCGTTCATGTAGCCGCCGGCATCCTGCACCTCCTGGTCGATGCGGCTGCCGGCGCGGGTGCTGGTGCCCTTGAAGAGCATGTGCTCGAGCACGTGCGAGAGACCGGCGCCGAGCCAATCGCCCTCGTCCACGCTGCCGGCACGGCACCACGCCTGCGCGCTGACGACAGGCGCGCTGTGGTCCTCGCGGAGGATGATCTGCAGGCCGTTGTCGAGCGTGACCAAGCGGACGCCGGGCGGCACCAACGGGATGACCGGGGCCGGGGCGGGAGCGGACTGGAAACTGGACGTGTTCAAAGCGGCCTGACGGTAGCGCGCCGTTCCCGCCAGCCAAAGCTCTTTGCCGCAAGGGTGGGCCCACGAGGCGAGTGGGCGAGTGGGCGAATGGGTCAGGGATGCGGGGAGGAAGGCGCCGCGCCGGATTTGGGTGGGCGGATGTGGCGGGTCGGCTCCGGTGTGCGGCGCAGATGCTGGCAGTTGTCCATCGCCACGGTGTGCATCTGCTCGATCAGACCGCGCAGTCGCAGCCCGAAGGGCGTCAGCGAATACTCGACCTGCCGCACGCGCCCGACCAAGCGCTCCTCGCGATGCACGGCGCCGTCGAGCACGAGGTCCGCGAGCTGTGCCGTGAGCACCTTCTGGCTGATGCCCGGCAACGCGCGCCTCAGCTCGCCGTGCCGGCGCGGTCCGTCGAAGAGCTCGCGGAGCAGCAGCAGCTTCCACCGGCCGCCGATGACGGCGAGCAGACGTTCGACTTCGCAGGCCACCGACTTAGTGTTCATCGCGTGCAGGCCGCGGGCGGGGAGGGCAGGGTGGTCACCCCAAGGTGCCCGGTTGCCGCCGCCGCAGGCGCGCTAGAGTCGACCCGTTATGCTCACGATCCGCAAATCCGATGAACGAGGCCACGCCGAGCACGGCTGGCTCGACAGCCACCACACGTTCAGCTTCGCCGATTACCACGACCCGGCGCACATGGGCTTCCGCAGCCTGCGCGTCATCAACGACGACATCATCGCCGGCGGCGGCGGCTTCGGCACGCATCCGCACCGCGACATGGAGATCATCACCTACGTCGTCCGGGGCGCCCTGGAGCACCGCGATTCCATGGGCAACGGCAGCGTGATCCGTGCCGGCGACGTCCAGTACATGGCCGCCGGCACCGGCATCCAGCACAGCGAGTTCAACCACTCGCCGGGCGAGGAGGTCCGCCTTCTGCAGATCTGGATCCTGCCCGATCGTCGCGGCGCGAAGCCGTCGTATGCCGAGAAACACTTCGCCGGCGAGGAGACGGGCAAGCTCCATCTGGTGACATCCAAGACGGGCCGCGAAGGCTCGATCACCATCAACCAGGACGTCGACCTGTGGCTGGTGAAGTTCGCCGGCGGCGAAGCCGTGTCGCACTCCATCGCGCCCGGTCGTGCCGCGTGGATCCAGGTCGCCGAGGGCGAAGTGACGGTCAACGGACATCGGCTCGCCCAAGGCGACGGCGTGCAGGTCAACGCCGAGCCGCGGCTCGAGTTGTCCGCCGCGGGCAAGGCGCAGGTCCTGCTGTTCGACCTCGGTTGAAGCGGAGCTTTCGCGTGCCGCGGGGCAACCTTCCGTCCATGCTCGCGCCATGAAGATCGCTCTCGGGACCGACCACGCCGGATTCGCATTCAAGGAACGGGTGAAGGCGTTCCTGCCGACGCTCGGCCACGAGGTCGTGGACTTCGGCACGCACGACGGGGAGCCGTGCGATTATCCGGATTTCGTCATCCCTGCGGCGGCGGCGGTCGCGCGCGGCGATTGCGCTCGCGCGATCGTCTTCGGCGGCTCGGGCAACGGCGAGGCCATCGCGGCCAACAAGATCCGCGGCGTGCGTTGCGGCCTGTGCTGGACGGTCGAGGCCGCGCGGCTCAACCGCGCCCACAACGACGGCAACGTCCTCTCGATCGGCGCCCGGCTCGTGCCGGAGGCCGATCTGCTCGACATCGTGGGGACCTGGCTGACGACGCCGTTCGACGGCGGGCGTCATGCCGCGCGGATCGCGAAGCTCGCGGACCTCGGCACGCCGGCGGACGCTGGCCTTGCCGCCCTTTTCCCGGCACGCTGACCCGATGGACCACACCACGCCGCCGGCCACCGATCCAACGCCGTTGTTCGAGCTCTTCCGCGGCAACCACGCCACCGAGCTGCTCGTCGCCGCGGTGGCGCACTTCGATGTGTTCTCCCGGCTCGCGGGACGTCCGATGACGCTCGGTGAACTCGGCGCGGAACTCGGCCTGGCCGAGCGGCCGTCCCATGTGCGGGTCACCGCGTTGCGGGCGATGGGAACGGTCGCGCGCGACGCGGCCGGCCGGCTCTCGCTGACGCCGTCGGCGATGGAGCATCTGGTGCCCGGGGGGCCGTTCTACATGGGCGATTACTGCGGCCTGGCGGCGCAGTCCCCCGGTGTGCTGGCGATGGCGGAGCGGTTGCGGCTCGACCGCCCCTTCGGCGCGGAGAAGCCGGACGAAGGCGCGGCGTTCATCTACCGCGAGGGCGTGGAATCGGCGATGGAGAAGGAGGCGAGCGCGCGTTCGCTCACGCTCGCGCTGTCGGGGCGGGCGAAGAACGTCGCACCGATGCTCGCGCGGGCCCTGCCGCTCGATGGCGCGTCGCACGTGCTCGATGTCGGCGGCGGCACCGGGCTGTACGCCATCGCGTTGTTGCAGGCGGATCCCGGTCTGCGCGCCTCGGTGCTCGACCGGCCCGAGGTGCTGAAGGTCGCCGCCGAGTTCGCCGCCGCCGCGGGTGTGGCCGATCGTCTCGCGCTCGTTCCCGGCGACATGTTCACCACCGCGCTGCCGTCGGCCGATGTGGTGCTGTTGTCGAACATCCTCCACGACTGGGATGTGCCCGAATGCCGCGCGCTGGTGACCCGGTGCGCCGCGGCGCTGCCCGCCGGCGGCCTGCTGGTGGTCCACGATGTCTTCCTCGACGACGATCTCGGCGGTCCGTTGCCCATCGCGCTCTACTCGGCCGCGCTCTTCACGCTCACCGAAGGCAGGGCCTACAGCGCCGCGGAGTACCGCGGATGGCTGCGCGAAGCGGGCCTGGAAGCCGATGCGGCCATCGTGCCCACGCTGGTCCATTGCGGGGCGCTGGTGGGCACGAAGTAGCGGGTCGCCGATGGGCGCTGACCGATGCCGAGGATGCAGGTCGGTCGGGCGCGCCCGAGGAGGGCGACGCCTTCTTCCGTCCCACCGGTCGCCGCAGGTTCGGATCTTCCGGTCCAGCAGCAGCAGCCGCCCTGGATCAGAGACGTTCGGCCAAGGCGGCTTGGCTGGACGCGAGGACCTCGCGGTGCAGCGAGTTCCCGTGCGAATCGATGGTCACCACGGCGGGGAAATCCGCGACCTCGAGTTCCCAGATGGCCTCGGGCGAACCGAACTCCTCGGCGAAGTAGACGTTCCGCACCTTCTTGACGCACTCGGCCAGCACCTGCGCCGCGCCGCCGATGGCGTGCAGATACACGCAGCCATGGTCGCGGCAGGCGGCGAGCGTGCGGTCGCCCATGCCGCCTTTGCCGATGACGGCGCGGACGCCGAAGTCCCGGATGATCTGCCCTTGGTAGGGTTCCTCGCGGATGGACGTCGTCGGGCCGGCGGCGGTGCATTGGTAGGAGCCGTCGGGCTGCTTCATCATCACCGGACCGCAGTGGTAGATGATGCCGCCTTGCAGGCTCACGCCCGGCGGCAGCGTGCCGCCCTCGTGCAGATATTTGTGGACCGCGTCGCGTCCGGTGAAGACGACGCCGGAGATCAGGACCTCGTCGCCGACCTTGAGCGAACGGACGGCTTCTTCGGTGAGAGGGGTGGTGAGTCGGATCATGGCGATGGGCGGGATGC
>CANGMH010000240.1 GCA_947454005.1 Verrucomicrobiota bacterium | reverse complement strand
CTCGCCCCCGAAACTAAGCCGACCCCGCCGGTCTACGAACCGCCGCCGCCAGCGCTCCAGGACGCCCGCGCAGACACCACTTGGTAACGTTTCCGCAAGATGGCAGACATCCCTCGCCTCGTCCGGCGACGTTGAGTCGAACCGCGCCAGCTCCGAATCATGGTTTCGGCAGCACAGGCTCGATTTGAACCGGCACGGGCCGAGCTAGGAGGGTGGACGGCTAGGCCACGTCGTAATGGGAACCGCCAGCAACCGTCTGGCCCGGAACATGGATGAACCGCATCGGATCACCACGATGCCCAGCAGCAGATCCAGGATCCCAGGCGAGTGGGTCTCGCCGGCGATCAGCCCCGCGCCGCACAGGAAAAGGTAGGCACCGCCAGCCGCGAGAACCAGCCCAAGGCCGAAACAAGTCGCTCGAATCCAGGGGACCACCGGTGTCTCCGTTTTCATGTGGGTATTGCCGCCTAACGTCCGAACGGAACGATCCGGGCGGACCAGAGCGCCCGGATTGCCAGCCGACGCGACCCGCTCGGATTCGCTCCATTGATCGTGCCGGGCCGCCGAAGTTTCATGGACGCCTCAACTGCTCCACCACCTTGAGCAGCCTCAGATCCGACTCGATCTTTATCACCGTCATCCACTGGGAGAGATTCATGAATCCGACCCCGACGGCTCCGCCGAGCGCGCCAAGGGTCGGATGGAATGCACCCAATGTGAAGATGAGGAAAAAGAGGGCACTCACCAGCGCTGCCACCCAGGTGTTCGTGCGGCGCAGACCAGAAAGATGCTCGATAGCGGCGGAGCGTTGAGAATCGTCGGTGGCTTGGGCGACGAACTTGGTGTCGGATCGCTCTAGGTAGTTCATAAATTCGCAAGAGGCCAAGCGGTCCACCGGCCCAAGCCCAGCACCCCGGCCCACAGGAGGCGATGATCGCATTCGCGACGCTCATGCAGGGTTAGATGCAGCGCGTGGTTAGGCCCCGTCGCTCTCATCCAAACCTCTCTCCAGCCAACTCGCTGAGTCGCTCGCGAAATGCTAGCGCGTTCGGGTTCATGTCGTCGCCACAGTGCTGATACCACTGTCGCAGAGCCGGGCGCAACTCGGCAGACAGAAGATGCTCCATGGCCTCACCAACGCGCGGTGAGTCCTCGCCCTCGACGGTGCGAAACCAATACCACGCGTCAAGTAACCCAAGCACCGGAAGCTGCTCTGCGGGAAGACCCGTGACGGCAGCCCCTGCCCGCTCGCAGTGGTGCTGAAGTTTGGGATCACGAAACGTCATGGCGTGTGGAGCGTCCTAACGCCCCAAGCTCAGCGACCCGGCCCGCGGGACGCGAGGATTGCAACCGCGACGCTCATGCGGGATTCGCTTCAGCGCTCGGTTGGACCACGTCATCGTCATGACTCAAGCTCCTCTCGCCACGATCCGGCTGGTGTATAGCGAGCCGGAAGACGGCTCGATCTTCCGGCGCTCGGTGCGAAACTCCGCCGCGATGCGCCAGCGCAGAACCAGCCGACGAAAGATACCCGCCGCAGCGAACTCGGCGGCGTGGCGTGCGCGGATGCTCTCGCGCAACCGACGCAAGCGCGCCTGAAATTCTGGACTCCTACGCAACCTCGACGCTCCGTCTGAGACAATGTGTGGGTTCATGGTGTATGGTGTGAGGTGGTCCAACGGAAAAATCTGAGCCGCAGCCAACCAAAGATCGCCGCCCGCGAAGCGAGACTGCCAGCGCTATCGGCTGTTGGCTCCGGCGTCTTGTTGGGCCCATTCATGGCGTCTGGGCAACAACAGTGCCCTGATGATACACGATCTGCCAGTCGTCAGACGCACGACGCCAAATCGTCGCCCGCCTGGTGACTCGCTGTCCCTGGATCAAAGTGTAAGTGATCAGATAATTGTCTGGGGCGATCTCAAGGCAATGAAAGTCTCCAACCTCCCAGACATCCTCCGTTGGATCTTCGTATCTCTTCTCGAGAGTGCTGAGAACGAACTGCCGACTGAATCGGCGGCCTGATGCTCCGACCTCCCAAAACTCAGGAGCAGTCATCTTCTCGAAGTCCTCGCGTTTGGTGCCGAAGGCCGCTCGATGAAGTAACGGCTCACGCTGCATCAACTCATCCCGTACTGCCAGGTGCTCCGGCGCGGTAGCGAGACGTGGCTCGATATCGGTGCGCTCCCATATTCCGGTTGGTAGCGGGCCATCGATCACGGTTACACGTTGCGTTTCCATAGCGGGTGGAAATGGGCCTAACGAACCAAGCTCAGCAACCCGGCGCGCGAGACGCCACGATTGCAACCGCGACGCTCACGCCGGGTTCGCTGGAGCGCATGGTTAGGTCGCGTTGGCATGGCTGCGAATCTCCTGTGCAACGCGCTCGAACTGCTCTGCCCACTCGGGAGAACAAGCGATCTGAAAATAGCGGATGTCGCCAGGACCTCCATATCTCACCTGAAGGTGCGGCTTGTGGCCGGGACGCTGCCGAATGGACAGCGACATCTCGCGACCGAACTGATCGGTGGGAAGCGTGCCGAGATCGGTGATCAAGTCACCCATGACCGTCGTCACGAACTTGTCTTTGATGGCAGAAAAAAGACCCATAATGTGCAGTGGCCTAACAGACATTCGGCCAAAGCCGGGTTTGGCCTAGCACGTCACGGTTTGGCCTATCATGGTGCATCTGGCCTCGATTGAGGCCTGTCCTAGCGTTGTTAGCAAGGAGCGGTTTGGCGTAGCACAGGGGCGTTGTTCGCCTCCGTCGTGAAAGGTCCATCCGGTCGTGCGGTTGTTCCACCGTTCCAAACCAATCCGTCACGGACCGCCCAACTTCGACGCCTGGCGCTGAACCAGTACCGGCCGCGCGAGCGGAATAACGACCGGTTCAGCGTTCCCTCGGTGGATCTCCGGCTCGATCAACCCTCCTTCGCCAAGGCGGTCCGGAAGTTCGCGGCTTCGGCTTCGATCGAGGCCACCAGGTCCATGAGGTCTTTGCCGCCGCCGGATCTGGCCTGCAGTTCCAGTTGCGAACACAAGGCCGCGAGCCGTCGACCGCCCAGGTTGCCGGCGCTGCCCTTCAACGTGTGCGCCGTGTCCTTGAGGCGGCCGATGTCGCCGGCATCCGCGGCGGACCGGATCGCGGCCACGCGCGGCCCCAGATCGTCCAGGACCAAGCGGACCAGCTCGGCCAGGGCCGAGGAATCGCCCGGCACCCGGTAGGCGTCCAATGCCGAGAGCTCCAGCGTCGGCAGCCCAGAAACCGGGTCTGCCGTGGATGCCTTGGGTTCCGGGAACGCAGTTGCGACCGACGTCCGAGCGGCAGGGGCGGCCGTGTCCGGCGCGGTGAGCTGGTCCAGACCCCGCTTGAGCGCCGCCGCGAGGGCGGCCTCGTCGAGCGGCTTGGTGATGAAATCGTCCATGCCCGACGCGAGGCAGCGCTCGCGGTCGCCGGCCATGGCGTTGGCGGTGAGCGCGATGATGTAGTGCGGCGGTCGCACGCCGTAGTCGCCATCGGCCTCGGCCCGGCGGATGCGTCGGGTCGTCTCGTAGCCGTCGAGCTCCGGCATCTGGCAATCCATCAGCACCGCCTCGAACGGTTCGCGCGCCAGCAGTTCCAGAGCGGCCAGGCCGTCCGAGGCGACCACGGCGGAATGCCCGAGCTTCTTGAGCAACGTGAGGGCGACGCGCTGGTTGACCACGTTGTCCTCGGCGAGCAGGAGCCGCAGCGGACGCGGCGCGCCGGACAAGGCGTCCGCCATGCCGTTCTTGGCGAAGCGCCGGGTCTCGGATTCGGCCAAGATGTCCTCGCCGCGGAGCAGCCGGCCGATGACGTCGCGGAGGCGCGCCTGTTTCACCGGCTTCACCAGATGCCCGGCGATGCCGACGGTCCTCAGCAGACCCGGATCGAGGCGTTGGCCGAGCGGGGCCAGGAGCACCACATGCAGCGCTGCCAAGCCGGGCAACGAATGCGCCTCGTGGGCGAAGGTGAGGCCGTCCATGTCCGGCAACTGGAGCTTCACCAGCGCGGCGGCGAAGGGACGTCCTTCGGCATCTCCCTGCCGTAGCATCGCGAGCGCCTCGGAGGCGGACGCGGCGAACGCGGCCTCGACCGGCAACGCGTCGAGCTCGTGCTGCAGGGACGCGCGGGTGGCGGCATGGTCGTCCACGACCAGGAGCCGTGGGGCAGGTCCGGACGGGAACAACGACAGCGGAGCCGGCGCCGGGACCGTGGTGCTCCGGGCGAAGCGGGTGGTGAACCAGAACGTGCTCCCCTTCCCTTCGGTGCTGCTCAGGCCGATCTCTCCGCCCATGCGGGCGACGAGCTGGCGGCTGATGGCCAGGCCGAGGCCGGTGCCGCCGAACTTGCGCGTGTTCGAGCCGTCGGCCTGCTCGAAGGCCTCGAAGATCTTCGACTGCGAATCGGACCGGATGCCGATGCCGGTGTCGCGGACCTCGAAGCGGACGACCACGTCCTCCTCCGTGGAGGACACCACCTCGGCACGGAGCGCGACCTCGCCTTCCAAGGTGAACTTGATGGCGTTGCCGAGCAGGTTGGTGAGCACCTGCCGGAGCCGGCCGGCGTCGCCGCGGACGAGCCGGGGCAACCGGTGGTCGATCCACATGGAGAACTCGATGTGCTTGCTGTAGGCGCGCTCGGCGAGCAGCTCGGCCGTGTCCTCGATGGTGTCCCGCAGGTCGAGGTCCGAGGTCTCGAAGTTGACCTTGCCCGACTCGAGCTTCGACAGGTCGAGCAGGTCGTTGATGATGGTCAGCAGCGCGTTGCCGGCGTCGCGGACCAGCTCGGCGTAGTCGCGCTGCTCGGCGGTGAGCGGCGTGTCGAGCAGCAGCCGGGTCATGCCGATGATGGCGTTCATCGGCGTGCGGATCTCGTGGCTGGTGTTGGCGAGGAACTGCGACTTGGCCTTGGCGCTGGCCAGCGCGGCGTCGCGGGCGGCGGCGAGCTCGCCGTTGGCGCGGCTGAGCTCCTCCTCGGCGCGCTTGCGGGCGGTGATGTCCTCGACCGTGCCCTCGTAGTAGCGGAGCGCTCCCTCGGCACCGCGGACGGCCCGTGCGTTCTCGGAGATCCAGATGACGCTGCCGTCCTTGCGGAAGACCTGGCTCTCGAACTTGTCGACCTTGTCGGATCCTTGGAGGGCCGCGGCGAACTCGTCCCGCCGGCCGCACTGCACGTAGAGCTGGTGCTCGATGTCGGTGCGCTTGGCGACCAGCTCCTCCGGCGTGTCGAAGCCGTAGATCTTGGCGAGGGCGATGTTGGCGCTGCGGTAGTTGCCCTCGGGGGTGGTCTGGAAGATGCCTTCGACGGCGTTCTCGACGATGCCGCGGTAGTTGGCCTCGGCCTGTTCGAGCCGCTCCTGCGCGGCCTTGAGCTCGGTGATGTCCTTGGAGATGCCGAAGGTGCCGACCACCTCGCCGCGGGCGTCGCGCAGCGGCAGCTTGCTGGTGAGGGCCCAGGTGGCCCGTCCGTCGGCCCAGGTCTCCTTCTCGGTGAAGCCGAGCAGCGGTTCGCCGGTGGCGATGACGCGTTGTTCGTCGGCGAGCGCGGCATCGGCGTGCTCCTTGGAGAAGAAATCGTGGTCGGTCTTCCCCTCGAGCTCGCGGGCGTCCGCCCGGCCCAGCTTGACCGCCAGGGCGTGGCTGGCGCGGATGATCCGCGACGACCGGTCCTTGAAGTAGATCGCGTCCGGCGCCGAATCGAGCAGCGCGCGCAGGAGGTCCTGCTCGTGGGCCAGCGCGGCCTGGGCGCGGTGCTCCGCGGTGACGTCCCAGAAGATGCCCTGGAGCCCGACCGGTTGGCCGGTCGCGTCGAGCAGCGGTGTCTTGATGACGTGGAACCAGTGCGTCTCGCCGTCGGGCGTGACGTTGATCTCGGTGGTCTCGAACAGCTCGCCGGACGAGATCACCCGCTGGTCGTCCTGCGTGATGCGCGCCGCGAGCTCGCGCGGGAAGAGGTCGAAGTCGGTCTGCCCGACGATGTCCGCCCGCGCCCGGTCGACCGTCTCGCAGAAGCGTCGGTTCACGAACGTGAACCTTCCCGAGAGGTCCTTGCGGAAGATGTTCTGGGGAAGGCTCTCGACCAGCGCCTCGAAGAAGGTCTCGCTGTCGCGCAGCATCGCCTCGGTCCGCCGGTGCTCCTCGGTCGCCCGGAACAGGCGGCGCGCGTGGTGCCGGAGGTCGAGATGCATCACGACCTCATGGGCGACGGTCTGGAGGCCGGCCCGCTGGCGGGTGGTCAACCGGCGCGGCGCGCGGTCCATCATCGCGAGCGCGCCGACCACCTCGCCGTCGGAGTTGCGCAACGGCATCCCGGTGAACCAGCGGTATCCAGACGCCTTGGCTTCCACAGGCTCGCGGAGCTCCATCCAATCGGGCTGTCCCAGCACCCGCCGGCAGAGCCCGAGGGCGACCTCGACATCCTCGCTCCCGAGCCCGAACTGGCCCTCGATCCGCGCGAGATCGCCTTCCGCGAGGACCACCAGGGCGACGGGCACGAACCCGACCTGCGCGGCGAGGTTCGCGAGATCGTCGAAGGGACCGCCGACCGGGGCGGGCATGGGGGCAACATCCGGTGTCATCGCGACCGCCAATTAAGACCGTCGCGGGAAAACTCCAAGCCCCAAGTCGGATGGGTCGCGGCGGCGGCAACTCGTTCCGATTTTGGTCGGGACAGGCTGCCGCCTGTCCGTGGCCTCTCCCCGCGTCGTCGGCACCGGCAGCATCCTCGATCGATCCGCGGCCGCAGGCGCATCCTGTCCCCTACCCTCCCGGCACACCGGATGGCGACGCCCCGGAATGCCGGGCTTGCGCAAACTCTCGCATCCGGGCTGATTCGGCCCGTCCCTTCTCTCTCCGGCCCCGGAATCTTTCCGTGCCGACGACGGGCATCGGTCTGGTCGCTGCCGGCGCGACCGGACG
>CANGMH010000239.1 GCA_947454005.1 Verrucomicrobiota bacterium | reverse complement strand
GAAGGCGAACAAGAAGTAACGACTCTTCCGCATCATCAAGGCCGCTCCGGGAGACCGGAGCGGCCTTTTCGCTATCTCGAGGCCAGCAGGGCCTCCAGTTCGGCGATGCGCTGTCTCAACGGGGCCGCGGCCGCTTCCATCTCGGCTTCGGTGAAACGCGGCTTGATGTGTTTCGGGCAGTTCCAATCAAAGGCGATCACATCGATGAGGAACAGGCGCTCGACGCTGCCGCGCAAGGCGGGAGAAGGGGAGAGTTGGTCGGCCAATCCCGGATGGTCACGGGCGTCGAGGACGCGGACGTGTCCGAGCAGTTTCAACCGTTCCTTGCGCGGGTAGTCCATGAAGAACAGCGCGACGCGGTCGCTGACGGCGAGGTTGCCGGTGGAGATCATCTGGCGGTTGCCGCCGAGGTCGGCGAAGCCGATCTGGTTGGGTCCGAGGATCTTCAGGAAGCCGGGCGGGCCGCCGCGGTGTTGCACGTAGGGCCAGGCATCCTCCGTGACCGTGGCCATGTAGAAGCTGTCGCGTGCGGTGATGAAGTCCGTCTCTTCCGTTGTCAAAAGGTCGACGCCCGGCGCGGGCGGCAATGGGCGGGCGCTGCCATAGTAGCGCGCCTGGGCCGCGCGGACGGCCGGTGTGATGGTGGTGGCGAGGAATCGGAGAGCCATGATGGGAGCGGGTCGGAGGTCAGGCCGGGATTCACGCCCGTCCGCCGAAGCTGACGTGGTCGTCGGCGTCAAGGTAGTCCATGATGGTATGGAGATCGGTCCGCACCGGGTTGAGCCGCTGCACCTGCGCGGCGAACCATCCGAGGTCCTCGGCGTCCCCGATCGGCATCGTCTCCATCCAGGCGGACCAGGCCCGGATCTCATGCGGCGCACGCTTCGGTTGCGCATGGGCGTCCACCCAGAGCAGGAGGTCCCAATCGCTGGCGCCGGATCCCACCTGTCCGAGCAGGGCATCCTGGGCGATGCCGGTGAAACCAAAGAAGTGCTGGTCCATCGGATTGCCGTACTTGTAGTCGCCGGCCTTTCCCGCGAGCGAGGCGCGGGCCTTGTCGAGCACGCGTGGTAGCATGGCATAGCCGCCGAGGCGGACGCGCGGACTGCGTGGGGCACGCTGGGTGAGGTCGGGAGCAGTGGTCGGGTTCATATCGAGATGTGGTTGGAGAGAGGCTGTCGGTCAGGTCGTGGAATCGGAGCGTTGTGGGGTCAGGCAGCGGGCGCGGAACGTTCCCAGCGGAACTTCCGCTCGGCTTCGGTGATGGGCACGTCGTTGATGCTGGCGAAGCGGCGCTGCATGAGACCGTCGGCGGCGAACTCCCAGTTCTCGTTGCCGTGGGCGCGATACCATCGGCCTGTGGCGTCGTGGAATTCATACTCGAAGCGGACGGCGATCCGGTTGCCGGTGAAGGCCCAAAGCTCTTTGCGCAGACGGTAGTCGAGTTCGCGCGCCCATTTGCGTCGCAGCAGCGCGACGATCGCGGGCCTTCCGTTGATGAACTCGGAGCGGTTGCGCCATTCGGAATCCTCGGTGTAGGCGAGCGCGACGCGTTCGGGGTCGCGGCTGTTCCAGGCGTCTTCGGCGAGCTGGACCTTCTGGCGCGCGGTCTCCTCGGTGAAGGGCGGCAAGGGCGGGCGGGAGTTCATGGGGTTCGAGTGGGGTCGGTGATGGGCCGCCGGGGATCGCCGGGCGGCCCGCAGGAAGGGCGATCCTTCCACGGCGCGCACAGGAGGCGCGCCGCGGAGATCGTCTCAGGCACAGCCGCTGCCGGTGGTGGCGCACGCTTCGGCAGGAACCTTGGCGGTTGCATCCGTCACCCCGGACGGGACCTCGGGGAAATCCACGACCGTCCGGGCGACGTGGTTGACGTAGTTGGTCAGGATGTTCAGCGCGACGTTCGCGGTGGTCTCGACGATCTCTGCGTCGGTGAGTCGGGCAGCGCGCGCCGCCTTGAACTCGGTCTCGCTGAGCTCTCCGCGCTGTACGACGATGCTGCGGGCGAGGTCCAGGATCGCGGCGGTGCGCTCGTCGGTGGACGAGACCTGGCGCGCGTCGGCGATCTCACGCGCGGTCAGGCCGACCTTGCCGCCGATGAAGGAATGGGCGTTGCGGCAGTAGGAGCAGTCGTTGATCTCGGCGACCGCGAGGGCGATCTGCTCGCGCACCTTCGCGCCGAGCACCCCGCCGGCGAGCGCGCCGCTGAAGTCCAGGTAACTTTCGAGCGCGGCGGGCGAATTGCCCAACACGCGGAAGAGGTTGGGGACGATGCCCAGTTTGGCCTGCACTCCGTCGAAGAGTTGCTTGGTCTTGCCGGTGGCGCTGGCGGGATCGAGTTGGGTGATGCGGTTCATGATGGTGTCGTTCGTTCTCGTTGTTGAATGCTGCGTTGTGCAGCGCTGCACCTCCTCAATCAGGACGCGTGCCAACGAGCGATCACGCGCAGAAAGCGGGGGATCATTGGTCTTTTGCCGGTTTAGCAAGGAACACGCGGCGCTACGATAGTTCGTTGACTACGAACAATCGTGGCGTCGGACAACGTGTTCTCGTAGTCTCTCGTCATGCATTGCGCGGACCTGCCTCAGGTGATGGTTTCGATGGCCCAGAACCGATCGTTGCCCGAAGTGTTGCGCTCCGTGGTCAGCGGCATCGCCCGGTGCGACAACGTCGTGCTGGCGCGCATCTGGCTCATCCGGCCCGGCGATGTCTGCGCGACGTGCCGGATGCGTCCGGATTGCCCCGACCCGACGCGTTGCCTGCATCTGGTCGCGAGCGCGGGCAATCCCGCCGACGCGAAGGCGGACCACACGCGGCTCGACGGAGGCTTCCGGCGGTTTCCGATGGGCGTGCGCAAGATCGGTCGCGTGGCCCAGACCGGCCAACCACTGCTCCTGCCCGACGTGCGCGGCGACGAGGAGTGGATCGCCGATCCGGAATGGATCCAGCGCGAGAAGGTGAGGACCGTCGCGGCGCAACCGCTCGTCTTCCGCGGCGAGACCTTCGGCGTGCTGGCGCTCTTCGACAAAGACGTGCTGAGCGAGGAAGACTTCCGATGGCTGCGCGTCTTCGCCGATCACGCCGCGGTCAGCATCGCCAACGCGCGGGCCTTCGAGGAGATCGCCTCGCTCAAGGAGCGGCTCGAACTGGAGAATCTTTACCTGCGGGAAGAGGTCACGGCGGCGCTCGGCGCGCACGACATCGTCGGGAACAGCCCGGGATTGAGAAAGGTGCTCCAGCAGATACAACTCGTCGCGCCCACGGATGCGGCGGTGCTCATCAACGGCGAGAGCGGCACGGGCAAGGAGCTCGTCGCGCGCGCCATCCACGAGAACAGCCCGCGCAAAGGCCGCGCCCTCATCAAGGTGAACTGCGGCGCGATCCCCGACACCCTGTTCGAGAGCGAGTTCTTCGGCCACATGCGCGGCGCGTTCACCGGAGCGGTTCGCGACAAACCGGGGCGCTTCGAGTTGGCGGACGGCGGCACGCTGTTCCTCGACGAGATCGGCGAGATCCCTCTCGCGATGCAGGCGAAGCTGTTGCGGGTCCTGCAGGAACAGGAGGTCGAACGCGTCGGTGACACGCGGACGCGCAAGGTGGACGTCCGCATCGTCGCCGCGACCAACCGCGATCTGAAAAAGGAGGCGGCCGCTGGCCGGTTCCGACAGGACCTGTTCTATCGGCTCGGCGTGTTCCCGCTCGAGGTCCCGCCGTTGCGCGAGCGAAGCGAGGATATAGCGCTGCTGGCCGCCCACTTCGTCCGTGCCACGGCCAAGAAGATGAACCGTCCGGCACCGCGGTTCACCAAGGCCCATGCCGAGCAACTCACCACCCACGACTGGCCGGGCAACATCCGCGAGCTCCAGAACTCGGTCGAGCGCGCCGTCATCCTCTCGCAGGGCGGTCCGTTGCGCTTCGAACTTCCGACCGGTGGCGCTCCCCACCTGTTCCTCGCGACGACGCACCCTGGCGAGACGACGTCCATCCTGACGCGCGAGGACTGGAAACGTCGCGAACGTGAGAGCATCACGGCGGCGTTGAGACAGAGCGGCGGCAAAGTGTTCGGTTCGGGCGGCGCGGCGGAGCTGCTCCGCATGAAGCCCACCACGCTGGCTTCACGGATCAAGGCGCTGCGGATCCAGAAGCAGTGAGAATCGGAGCCTGATCATTGCCGTCCTTCGCCGCGCACACAGAGAGCCGAGGTCTTCGGCTCCGGCGCCGCCGACCTCAGGTCGACAGCGCTCGGCGTTTTTTCGCGACGGTTGCGCTAGCCTGCGTTGCACGGGCCGACCTTCTCCGGATCCCCTGTCGGCCCCGGACTTCGCGATGAAAAGACGCGCTGCGTTGTCCCGGTCGACCGCCTGTGGGATGCTCGGTCCCGATGTTCGAATTGTTGAAGACCGATCCCTCGTCCCGGGCCCGCCTCGGACGGCTGACCACGACCCGCGGGGTCATCGAGACGCCGGTCTTCATGCCGGTCGGCACGCAGGCCAGCGTGAAGGCGCTGGACAACCGGGAACTGCTCGAGATGGGCACCCAGATCCTGCTCGGCAACACCTACCATCTCAGCATCCGCCCCGGCCGCGAGATCATCGAGAAGGCCGGCGGGCTGCATAAGTTCATGGATTGGTCGGGGCCGATCCTGACGGATTCGGGCGGTTTCCAGGTCTTCAGCCTCGGCAAGATCCGCAAGGTGAAGGAGCACGGCGTCGAGTTCCGGAGCCATCTCGACGGCTCGCTCATCTTCCTCGGGCCGAAGGAGAGCATGGAGATCCAACGGTGGTTGGGTTCCGACATCGCCATGGTCTTCGACGAATGTCCGCCGCACACCGCGCCGCGCGAGGACGTGCTCAGGTCGGTGAAGCGCACCTTGCGTTGGGCGGCCGAATGCAAGGCCCAACCGAAGGCGCCGGGCCAGATGGTCTTCGGCATCGTCCAAGGCACGCACCATCCCGACCTGCGGCAGAAGTGCGCCGAGGAGCTGGTGGCGATGGATTTCGACGGCTACGCCATCGGCGGCGTGAGCGTCGGGGAACCGGAGCCGGAGATGATGAAAGCGGTCGAGATCTCCGAGCCGCATCTGCCGGCGCACAAGGCCCGGTACGCGATGGGCCTCGGCACGCCGGCGCAGATGGTCGAACTCGTGGCCCGCGGCGTGGACATGTTCGATTGCGTGTTGCCGACGCGTGTCGCCCGCAACGGCACCGCCTTCACGAGCAAGGGCACGTTCGCCATCAAGGGCGGCGCGGTGAAGGCGGACTTCGGTCCGATCGAGGAAGGCTGCGAATGCTTCGCCTGTCGCCACCACACGCGGGCCTACATCCGGCATCTGCTGAACGTCGACGAGATCCTCGGCCTGCGGCTGGTGAGCATCCACAACAGCCACTACTACCTCGAGGTGATGCGGCAGATCCGGGCGCATCTGGCGGCGGGAACGTTCGCGGAGTTCCGGCGGCAGTTCGCGGAGACCTACATCCCTACGGAGAAGGTGCGGGCTGCCCGGGCCGCGCACGCGACGTCCGTCGCGGCCTGAGCGTTCAGAGCAGCGACAGGACGGCTCGCGCGGCGCGTCGGCTCGCACCCGGACCGCCCAAAGAACGGACCACCGCGGCCAACTGGTCGCGGATCGTCGTGCGGCGATCGGGATCGACCAGCAGGGCGAGCGTCGCCCGCGCCAGGTTCTCCGGCGTCGCCTCGTCCTGGATGAACTCGGGCATGACCGTCCCGCCGGCGAGCAAGTTCGGCATGGCGAGAGACTTCACCGTCACCAGACGCTTTCCGATCTCATAGGTGATCCGCGAGGTCCGGTAGATGGCGACGGTGGGGACGCCGAACCAGGCGCATTCGAGCGTCACCGTGCCCGTCGACGCGAGCGCGACGGTCGCGGTGCGGAGCGCTTCCGACAGGCCGCCGATCTGGACCTGGAGCCGGGGAAGGGGAGCCAGGAACGGCCGGGCCTGGTCGAGCAACGCGGCGTTCGGCAGCACCATCTGCAAGGTCACGCCGGACTGCGCCTCGATCCGGCGGGCGGCTTCGACCATCACCGGGAGATGACGGTGCAGTTCGCCGGCGCGGCTGCCGGGCAGCAACAGGAGGTTCAGGTCGGAGGTTTCAGGTTTCAGGTTGTGGGAAGTGGGTGGCGTCCTGTCCGGCGCGCCGCCCTCGACGGAACTTGGAACCTGAAACCTGAGACCTTGAACTTCTCCAGTCCCGTGCCTTTCGACGATGGGATGCCCGACGAACTCGACCCGGAGGCGCGGGGCGTTCGCCGCGTACCAAGCGGGCTCGAAGGGCAGGATGCTCAGCAAGAGGTCGTGGGTGCGCTCCAAGCGGCGGGCGCGTCCGGCCCGCGATGCCCAGACCTGCGGCGAGACGTATTGCACCAGCTTCGGCCGCCAGTTCTGGAAAGGGCCGTCCATCCCGTCCGACATCGTGCGGATGCGCTCGGCCAAGCTGCCGTTGAAGGCGAAGAAATCGACGCCGACCACGACATCCGGAGCGCGTGCGGCGGCCAGGGAAGCGAGATCGTCGCGGAGGCGCTGGAACTTCCGATACTCGGCGAAGGTCGGCAGGCCGATGACGGCGTGGCGGGTCAGGTCGACCGCGATCTCGGCGCCGACCGCGGCCATCTTCTCTCCGCCGGCACCGAAGAACGTCGGCGAGAACGGTCCGGCCTCGGTCCGCAGGGCGCGGATGAGCTCGGCGGCGAGTTGGTCCCCGCTCGGCTCGCCGGCGACGACCATGATGGAGAGCGGCTTCACTGGACCCGGCGACACTCGGCGAGGCCGGTGCGCGAAGGCAAGGCGGCGTCCCGGGATATCCGGGTGCTCAATCCGGATAGCCGTCGGGATGCTTCTGGTGCCACGCCCATGCGGTGGCGACGATGTCGTCGAGCCGCGGGAACCGGGGCTTCCAGCCGAGTTCTTCCACCGCTTTGCCCGCGGCGGCGACGAGCTTCGGCGGATCACCGGCGCGGCGGGGCTTGGCGATCACCGGGATGCTCT
>CANGMH010000238.1 GCA_947454005.1 Verrucomicrobiota bacterium | reverse complement strand
GGGATTTCACCGTCAACGCGCTGATGTTCGATCCGCATCGCGGCGCGATGCTGGATTTCTTCGGCGGCGAGGCGGACCTGCGGGCGCGGGTGCTCCGGCACACCGGACCGGCCTTCGCCGAGGACCCGTTGCGGGTGCTGCGCGGGATGCAGTTCGCCGCGCGGTTCGGACTCGATGCCGCGCCGGAGACGGTCGCGCTGTGCCGGAGCATCGCCGGCACGTTCCCCGAGCTCGCGACGGAGCGCGTGCTGGGCGAGTGGATGAAGTGGGCGACGCGGTCCACGGTGCCGTCCGCGGGGCTGCGTTTCCTGCGCGATTGCGGATGGATCGGGCACTTTCCGGAGACCGCCGCGCTCGTCGGCGTGCCGCAGGATCCGGAGTGGCATCCGGAGGGCGACGTGTGGACCCACACGCTCCGCTGTCTCGACGCGTTGGTCGGGCTCGATGGTTGGCGGGAAGCGGACGAGCAGACGCGGGCGGTGCTGAGCTTCGCGGTGCTGGCCCATGATTTCGCGAAGCCGGCCTTCACGCGGACGGTCGAGCGCGACGGCCGGCAGCGCATCGTCTCGCCCGGGCACGAGGCTGCCGGGGGACCGTTGGCGGAGCGGTTCCTGCTCCGCCTCGGCGCGCCGAACATCCTGCTCGCGCGCGTGCCGCCGTTGGTCGCCGACCATCTCGCCCATCTCAACCCCGCCACGCCGCGCATGGTCCGCCGTCTCGCGGACCGCCTCGCGCCCGCGAACATCCGCGAGCTCGCGGTCGTGATGGTCGCCGACGCCTTCGGCCGGCCGCCGCGTCCGCAGGTCGTCCCCGACGCCGTGTCGCGGCTGCTCGACGTCGCGGCGCAGCTCGACCTCCAGTCGAAGGCCCCGCGGCCGGTCCTGTTGGGACGTCATCTGATCGAGCGCGGCATGGTCCCGGGCGTCGCGTTCAAGGGCGTCCTCGAAGCCGCGTTCGAGGCGCAGCTAGAAGGCGCGTTCAACGACCTCGCCGGAGCGCAGGCCTGGCTCGCGGAGCGGCTCGCCGCGGATCCGCCGCCGCCGGCCCCGCCCCCGGTCAGCGGCTGAAGAGCTCGATCAGCTTCTCCCTGCGGAAAGCAAAGATCCGCCGGACGTCGCCGCGGACGAAGAGACGTTCCACCAGCGCTCCGCCCCACACGGCGTAGCGGACCTCGTCGCGGCAGAGCGTCCCGCCGTCGCGCTCCTCGAAGGTGTGGGTGTGGTGCCAGAGCCGGTACGGCCCGCGGAGCTGGCGGTCGGTGAAACGGAAGGGCGGTTCCCAGGTCTCGATCTCCGTGCGCCAGCGCATCGGGAAGCCGCGCAGACGGATGCGGTAGTCGATCAACGCCCCGGGCCGCATGTCGATGGGCGTGGGCGTGAGGATCTCGAACCGCACCCAGGGCGGCGTGATGACACCGAGGTTCCGCGCATCGGCGAAGAACGGGAACACCTCGGCGCGCGGGCGCGGCAGCCAGATCTCGTCGCGGAACGTGTGCTCGTGCATCGTCCGACACACTCGCACACATCCGCGGGACGCCAAGAGCCCTGGAGGCCGGCATCCGCGCGGGAACGGTATCCCGCGCCGAACGGTGCCGGACGGATCCGGGGTGTGCCGTGCGGAGGTGCCGGCGTCAGCGGACCGGCTTCTTCTTCGGCGCGGCCTTCTTGGGCGGTGCCGGCTTTGCCGCCTTTGCCGGCGCCTGCACGGTGAAGGTGACCTCGCCCGACCAGACGCTGCGCGGTCCGGAGACCGTCTCGACGCGCAGCGTGTGCGGGCCTGGCGGGAAGTTCGCGAGATGGAACAGGAAGCGTCCCTCGGCCGTCGCCGTCGTCTGCCCGAGCACCTGCGTGTCGTGGTACAGGCGCACGAGCCCGCCCGGCTCCGCGGTGCCGGCCAGGTTGCCGATCGCGCCGGAGCTGAAAACCGTCCCCGGTCGTGGCGACACGATGACCGAAGGCGCGAGCGCCCGCGGTGGCGGGGCGACCGGAGCCTTCCGGACGGCCGCGACCGGCGGCGCGGGCAGCACCGCCAGCGTTGCGACCACGAGCACCAGAAGCACCGGCGCGGCCAACGACCACCGGTCGATGGCCGGGATCCAGTAGCGCGGAGTCAGGGCGGCGAGCATGGGTCAGCGGAGGCAGGCGGTCCGGCACCGCGATGCGCGGCGCGACGACCATGGTGCCATGGATCGGACGGGGTTCATGGGTTCTCGCGGGCGGCGGCGCGGGCAGCCGCTTGGACGACCCAAGCCATGTGGTCGACCGGTCGTTGCGGTGTGCCCGGCCAGATCTCGGCGAGGCGCTCCGCGGAGGTCCTGGCGAGCGTCTCGAAGGTGCAGATGCCCGCGTCGTGGAGCTTCTTCTCGGCCGCGGGGCCGATGCCTTCGAGCTGCGCCAGACCGTCCGGTTCCGACCCGTTCCATCGGCGTCCGACCGACTTCGTCTCGCGGGCGAGCCGGGCGGCGTCGATCCGGATGCCGTCGAGGTCCGCGACCGAACGCTCGGTCTCCGTGAGGTCCAGCGCTTCGGCGATGTCCGCGTCGCTGAGCTGCGACAGCTCCCAGTAGCTGCCGACGCCGACGGCGTGGAGCTTCTGCTCGTAGGTCGGTCCGATCCCCTCCACGTCGGAGAGATGCTGCGGGCAGGCGGCGAAGAACTCCTCGGGCTCGGGCTCCGGCTCGGCGGCCGGCCGTTTCGCGCGTCTGGGGGCGGGAGGCGCCGCTGACCGGAGGCTGGCCAGTTCCGCGGCCATCTCGTTGCGCTCGCGCGTCATCAGCTCCAGTTCGGCGAGCATGGCTGGGTCGGCCAGCGGTGCGGCAGACGTCACCGGCGCCGACGTCGGCACGACGACCGAGGAGGGCCGTTCCGCGAGCTCGGCCAGGAGGCGTTGGTGCGCATCGGAGGTCGCGCGCAGCTCGGCTTCGATCTCGTCGAGCTTCTCGCGCATCGTGGCGACCTGTCCTTCGCGGATCTGGACCTCGGCCTCCAACGTCGCGCGCGTCTGGAGCGTGGCCATGTGGTTGGCCTGGACCTGCGCGTGCTGGGTCCGGAGGGCTACCAACTCCTCGTTCGCCTCGCCCAGCAGCCCGGTGAGCTGCTTCACCTCGTCCTGCCGGGCCTTGAGTTTCTGCTCGGCCGGTTCGACGTCGGCCCGGGCGTCCTTCAGCGCGGTCTCCAGTTTTTCGGTCTGGGCCCGCAACGCGGCGTTCTCCTTCTCCGCTCTCGCCAAGGCCGCGGCCGAGCGTCCGGCCTCTTGGGCGGCGGTGGCCGCGCTCTTCGCCATGGCCGCCTCGGTCTCGGCCTTCTCCGCGCGGACCGCGGCGAGCATCGACTGCGCGGCGGACAAGGCCCCGAGCGCTTCGCCGCCGGACGCTTGGGCGTCGGCCAGGCCGCGCAACGTCTGCTGCAGGTCGGAGCCGAGCGCATCGGCCTTCGTGGTCTGGGCGCTGAGGTCGTGCTCGAGCCGGGGGATGCGTTCCGCGAGCGCCGCGGCCTCGGCCACGGCGCGGGCGAGGTTGCCGCGGAGCGCCTCGATCGTGGAACCCGCGGTGGCCAGCTCGGCGTCGCGGACATCGGCACGGAGGCGGAGGTCGGCGACCTCGGACGCTTGGCCGCGCGCCTCGGCCACCGCGACCGTCAGCTGCGCGGAGGTGGAAGCGAGCTCGTGTCCGAGCGCCATCCGGGCACCGGCGACCCGGGCCAGCTCGGTCTCGGTGTCGGCGAGGCGGGCCTTGAGCGCGGCGGCCTGGGCGGTGAGCAAAGCGCCGGAATTCTGCGCGGCGGCGAGCTCCGCGGAACGGTTCTTCAGGTCGGCCTGCGTCCGGCCATGGACATAGCGCTCGGAATCGAGCTCCTCGCCGCGGCGCCGGACCGCGGCCTCCGCGTCGAACAACCGTTCGCGCAGCAGGTAGATGTCGAGCAGGAACTTGACGGTGAAGCCGAGCAGGAACGTCGCGAGGAGGCAGAGCAGCGGATGCTGGGCGACGAGGGTGTTCATGGAAGGAGCGGACGGCTGCGCCGCTGCCCCGCAGGCTACACAGGCGGTCGGTCCACGCAATGGCGGCGAGGTCGGACGCCGTCGATACGCGGCGGCGCGGGCGATGGACACACTCTGCAGGTGGTCCCGCCCCAAGGCGTGGGACGAAGCGATCTCGGAGAGCGGTCGGTCCGGATAGGGCTGCGTGGCTCGGACTCCCGGCTCGGACCGGATGTCGGATATGGGCCTGCCGATGAAGCGGACAGGGCGACAGGACACCGCTGTTGCCGCGGCGGATCCCCGGGATACCTTGCCTCCGGGTCCGCTGGGCTGCTCCGCAATGCTCTCGTTTCGAGCCATCGTCGTCGCCGTGCTGCTCGCCGCACCGTCCGCGGTCCGGGCGGACGACGCATTTCTCCGGGACGTGAAGCCGAAGCTCGACGCGCTCTGTCTCGATTGCCACGGCGGCAAACGAACGAAAGGCGGGGTGGATCTCACCTCCTTCACCAACGCCCCCTCGCTCTATCGCGATCCGAAGCTCTGGGAATCGGTCGCGCGCCAGATCGAGGAACGGCAGATGCCGCCGGAGGACAAACCGCAACCCACGCCCGAGGAGCGGCTGCGCCTGGTCGAATCCCTGCGGCATCTGCTCGACGACCCTGACCCCGCGTCGGTGCCGCGCGACCCGGGTGCGACGGTCGCGCGTCGTCTCAACCGGACGGAGTACAACTTCACGATCCGCGACCTGCTCGGCGTGGATAGCCGTCCGGCGGACCGGTTCCCTGCGGACGGAGGAGGCGGCGGCGGCTTCGACAACAACGCCGACACGCTCTTCGTCCCGCCGATCCTGCTGGAGCGCTACCTGCAGGCCGCGGAATCGGTGCTCGCGGAGGCCAAGCCCGAGCGGCTCTTCATCGCGCGGCCCGTGTGGCATCGGCGCGACCGGGTGGTGGCCAGGGAGAACCTCGCGTGGTTCGCGGCGCGCGCTTACCGGCGTCCGCTCGAAACCGGCGAGGTCGAGCGCCTGCTCGGCTTGTACGACGCGGCGAGGAAAGGAGGCCTGTCGTTCGCGCCCGCACTGCGTTCCGCCTACAAGGCGGTGCTCGTCTCCCCGAACTTCCTGTTCCGCGTCGAGCGCGAGCAGCCCGGACGGAAGCCGTGGCGGATCAGCGACCACGAGCTCGCGTCGCGCCTGAGCTATTTCCTTTGGTCGTCCATGCCGGACGAAGAACTCCTCGCGCTCGCGGCCGCCGGCAAGCTGTCCGACGCGGGCACCTTGGAGGCGCAGGTGCGGCGGATGTTGCGCGACCCGAAGGCGTCCGCCCTGGCCGGGCAGTTCACCGCCCAATGGCTGGGCACGAAGACGCTGGCCATCACGTCGAGCCCGGACCGGTCGAAGTTCCCGCGCTACACCGACACCCTGCGCGACGCGATGATGGCCGAGCCGGTCGAGTTCTTCGGCGCGCTGCTGCGCGACGACGCGAGCCTGCTGAAGCTGCTCGACGCGGACTTCACCTACGCCAACGCCGAACTGGCCGCGCTCTACGGCATCACCAACGTCACGTCGACGAACCTCGTCCGCGTGCCGCTGTCGGACCGCCGACGCGGCGGCATCCTCGGCATGGCGGCGGTGCTCACCCAGACGAGCTATCCGCTCCGCACCAGCCCGGTGCTGCGCGGGAAGTGGATCCTGGAGGAGGTCCTGGGCACCCCGCCGCCGCCGCCGCCGCCGCTGGTGAAGACCCTGTCGCCCGACGACAAGGCGAAGGACGGCCTGACTTTCCGCCAGCGCTTGGAGGAGCACCGCAAGGACCCGAACTGCGCGGGTTGCCATTCGCGCATGGATCCGCTGGGTTTCGCGCTGGAGAACTTCGACGCCATCGGTGGATGGCGCACCGAATCCGGCGGCGCGCCGGTGGATGCCAGCGGGGTGCTGGTGAACGGCGACAAGGTGGAAGGTCCGGTGGCGCTGAAGGACGCTCTGCTGGCGCGGCGGGCGTTGTTCCTCCGGCACCTCACCGAGAAGATGCTCGCCTACGCGTTGGGCCGAGGACTCGAGCACCATGACATCCCGGCGGTGCGCCGGATCGTCGAGCAGAGCGCGGCGCAGGACCATCGCACCGCCGCGTTCGTGCTCGAGGTGGTGAAGAGCTATCCCTTCCAATGGCGCCGGGGCGAGAACCCGCCGAAAGACGTGGCCGCGGCGCCGTGAGGCCGATCCATCCTGTCCGAAACCCATCCCGAACCACGGCAGGTCTCTTGCGGGATCGGCCGTCGGGGTTATAACCCTCATCAAGATGACAAGCCGACCCATCTCTCGTCGCACCTTGCTCAAGGGCATGGGCGTCACCATGGCGTTGCCGTTGCTGGACGCGATGCGGCCGATGGACGCCTGGGGCGAGGTCGCTTCCAAGTTCCGCGGAAGGCCCGAGGCCAAGACGCCGGTGCGGTTCGCCGCCCTGTACATGGCCAACGGGGCGAACATGGCGGAATGGAAGCCGGTCGGGACCGGTCGGGATTTCGCGTTGTCGAAGACCCTCTCGCCGCTCGCCGAGCACAAGGACGACCTGCTCGTCCTGTCGAACCTCTGGAACGCCGCGACGGACACCGGCGACGGTCACTACGTGAAGACCGGCGGCTGGCTCACCGGAACGACCATCACGCGGACGACCGGCAGCAATCTGTGCTCCGGCAACACGTCGATGGACCAGCTCATCGCGCAGCGCATCGGCCACCTCACGCCGCTGCCGTCGCTGGAGCTCGGCATCGAACCCGTCACGACCGGCGTCGACACCAACGTCGGCTTCACCCGCCTCTACGGATCCCACATCGCGTGGAGCACTCCCACGACGCCGTTGGCGAAGGAGATCAATCCGCGGTTGGCCTTCGACCGGCTCTTCCGCTCCACCGCCGGCACGCGTCCCGGCGGCCTTGGCAACGACCCGAGCGTGCTCGACCTCGTGGCCGACGACGCCAAGCGGCTCCAGGCCAGGCTGGGCCACGCTGACCGGCAGAAGCTCGGCGAATACCTCGACAG
>CANGMH010000237.1 GCA_947454005.1 Verrucomicrobiota bacterium | reverse complement strand
TGGTCCCCGCGCTTGCGGGCCACGCCGGAGAACCGGGTCAGCACGTCGAAGAGGAAGAACGCCAGCCAGACGCTCTCGCCCCGGCCCTCGTCGCCGACGCGGTTCATGCCGTCGTTCCAATCGCCGCAGCCCATCAGCGGCAGGCCGTGCGCGCCGAACCGGAGCCCGTGCTCGATGGCGCGGACGCAGTGCTGGTAGAGGCTCGCAGAACCTTCGGCGTGGTTGGGCAGGTCGTAATACGCCTCTTCCTCCGGTTTGACCGGGCGGGCTTCGAGGAATCCGACCTTCTCGTCCAGCACGCCGGTGTCCGCGACCGTGGCGACATAGCGGCAGGTGACATAGGGCAGCCAGAGATAGTCGTCGGAGATGCGGGTGCGGACGCCGCGACCGGCGGGCGGATGCCACCAATGTTGCACATCGCCTTCGAGGAACTGATGGGACGCGGCCCGCAGCAGGTGTTCCCGCGCGAGGGAGGGCTCGGCATGGACGAGGGCCATGACATCCTGCAACTGGTCGCGGAACCCGTAGGCGCCGCCGGACTGGTAGAAGCCGGTGCGGCCCCAGAGCCGCGCGCTCAATGTCTGGTAGAGCAGCCAGCCGTTCGCCATGACGTTCACCGCTGGATCCGGGGTGTCCACCGTCACGGTGCCCAAGGTCCTGTCCCAGTATCTCCGGACACCTTCGAGGGCGGTGCGGTCGGCCCCTTGCCGACGAAAGCGATGGACCAGGTTCTGCACGTCGGCCGGATCGCGGCCGACGCCGAGACGGAAGCTGACCTCCCGCTCCTGCCCTTCCGCCAGATCGAAGGTGATCTGCACCGCTCCGCAGGGATCGAGCCCGGCTCCCACGCGGCCGGAGAGCCTCGCGCGCTGGAGGGCGGCCGGATGCGCGAGGCTGCCGTTGCGACCGATGAACTCCCTCCGGTCGCCCGTGAAGGTGCGGTTCCCGTCGCTCACGTCGACGAAGGCGACGCGTCCGGGGAACTCGGTGTTGTAGAAGTTGCGCGCGAGCAACGCACCCGTCCTGAGGTCCACCTCGGTCTGCACGTGGAGCAGGCTCTTCGAGCGCAGGTCGCCGAGCACCCATTCCCAATAGCCGGTCACGGAGATCTTGCGGGGGCGGCCCGAGAGGTTGCGGAGCAGGAGAACGGTGAACTTCACCGGCGCGTCCATGGCCACATAGATCCAGACCTCGGACGCGATCCCGTGCTCGGTGTGCTCGAAGACGGTGTAGCCGAAGCCGTGGCGGACGACGTAGGGCGTCGCCCCCCGGGCCGGGCCCGGCGTCGGCGACCAATACTGCCCCGTCTGCTCGTCGCGGAGGTAGAGCGCCTCGCCGGAGGTGTCCTGGACGGGATCGTTGCTCCAAGGCGTCAGGCGGAACTCATGGGAGTTCTCCACCCAGGTGTAGGCGCTGCCGCTTTCCGACACGACGGTCCCGAAGGTCGGGTTGGCCAGCACGTTGACCCATGGCGCCGGCGTCGTCCGGCCCGGATCCAGGGTGATGACATACTCGCGGCCGTCGGGGGCGAAACCGCCCGACCCGTTCGGGAAGACCAGCTCGCGCGGCTCCGCCGGCCGGGGCGACCCGGTCATCTTCGGCCGGGTGGTGACCAAGGCCGGTACCACCGGATCCGGCACGCTCCGCTGCGCGATCTGCTGGGCCAGGGTGCCGCGCTCGTCGTCCAGGACGATCCTCGCCGCGGACTGCAGCAGCACGAGGTCCTCGTGGGGGATCTGTTCGAGGCGACGGACGAAGATGCCGGCCGGCTTGTCCAGCATCTCCGCCTCGTTCTGCGAGGCGATCAGGCCCGTGATCTGGTCGTGCAACGACTGGCGATAGACCGAGATGTCCTCGTTCACGATCACCAGCTCGACGGGCAACCCCTTGAGCCGCCAATAGGCGTGCGCCTGGAGCAGTTGCCGGACGATGTCCATCTTCTGCGCGTCGCTGATGCGGAGGACGACGATCGGCAGGTCGCCGGAGATGCCGAAGCTCCACAGCCCGCTCTGACCGCGCCGGTTGTTCCGGAGCACGCCCGGGTTCGCCCGGCGGGAAGAATCGTTGAAGACCAACGCTCCGGCGAGCCGGCCATAGAGCTGGGCCTCCGCCTCGGAGACGTCGAGGTGGCGCAGCGTCACCTGGTTGTGGGTCCAGGCCAGGTCGAAGGCACGGTCCACCATGCGCGGGCTCTGGTATTTCTCCACCTGCACGAGCGCCGCCGCGCGGCTGTCGGACGCACCCATCACCAGGTCGATGGTGACGGTCTTGTGGGGACCGATGGCGACCGTCCGGCGCAGCGAGACGACCGGGTCGAGGACGGAACCGACCGTGCCGGACAGCGGACCCGGACTTTGCATCGCCGCCGGGCTCGCGAGACCACGGCCCCGGCCGACGAAGCGGGACCGGTCCGTTTCGCAGGAGATCCCGCCCGGGCCGGCCGACGGCCCCTTCATCAGATGCATGAGCCACGGGGGGTTCTCCTCCAGCGAGCGGGCCCGTCGGGTGCAGAGCACGGCGGAGGACTGCGGCAAGAACTCCGTCTGGACGAACAGATTGCTGAAGGCCGGATGGGATGCGTCGGCGGCCTGGGTCGCCAAAACCACTTCGGCGTAGCTGGTGAGCTCGATCTCGCGGGCGACCGGCAGCATGTTGGTGATGGTGATGCGCCGCAATTCGACGTCGTCCTCCGGGGACACGCTGATCTGGGTGTGGATCTCGAAGTCGGCCTGCACCTGCCGGAACTCGGCGCGCGACTGGGTGAAGATCGCTTCGTTGTCCTTCGACGCGCACAAGACCGGTTGGTGCGTCGCGGACCAGAACCCACCCGTCGCCACGTCGCGCAGATAGATGAAGGTACCCCAACAATCGCGGGTCGCGTCCTCGCGCCAACGGGTGATCGCGAGGTCGCGCCAACGGCTGTAGCCGCCGCCGGCGCTGGTGACCACGACGTGGTAACGCCCGTTCGAGAGCAGATGCACGTCGGGGACCGGCCCGCCCGGGTTCTTGAAGACCCGCATCACGGTGCCTCCGTCTCCGTCGATCAAGGGCGTCGTCTCCAGGGTCAGGTCCTCGGCGAAGACGGTGGCGGCGACCTTCGGCAACCGCTCCTGCAGCAGCAGCTCGGCCGCCTTCAACATGGGGCAGGCCAGGAACCGCCGCGGCATGGGGCCGTCCAGCAGGACGTTGACGAGCGCGACCAGGGTCATCCCTTGGTGGTGGGCCATGAACGACCGGATGGTGACGCTCGATCCGCCCGGCGGTTGGCGCGACGGCGTGTGGTCCACGGCCTCGTAGAATCCATAGGCGCCTTCGCGGCCCTCGGCGGACAGGCGGCGGAGGTTCTCGCAGGCGGCGACCGGTTCCACCAAGAGGGCCAACGCCGATGCGTAAGGCGCGATCACGAGGTCCTCGGCCAGGCCTCGTTTCAGGCCCAGGCCGGGGACGCCGAACGCGCGGTATTGGTAGTTCGACCGGGCGTCGGTCAGGTTGTAGCCCGACTCGGAGATGCCCCAAGGGACCCCGCGCAGCTTTCCGTAGGCGATCTGCCGGCGCACCGATGCGCGGCAGGTGTGGTCCAACAGCGTGTTCTCGTAGGTGGGCATCACCAGCATCGGCATCAGATACTCGAACATCGAGCCGCTCCAGGAGACCAGCACCGGCTCGCCCCGCGTCGCGACCAGCAGGCGGCCCATCGAGAACCACTGGTCCTGCGGCACCTGCCCGAGGGCGATGGCGACGTAGCTGGCCAAGCGCGCTTCCGAGGCGAGCAGGTCATAGAACCCGGTGTCGCATCGGCGCTCGGCGACGTTGAACCCGATGGCCAGGAGTTCCCGGGCAGGATCGACCAGGAAGGTGAAATCCATCGCCGCCATCTCGTCGCACCGGCGGGCGAGGGATGCGATCATGGCCAAGCGTTCCCGCGCCCGTGCACGCGCATCGCCGAGGGCCGGGAACGTTCCGCCCGCGCCAGCGCCGGAGCCGGACGACGGTTTCGGGCCGGCCAGGTCCCGCAGTGTCGGCACGGGACCGGAAGGAGCCAGCTCGGTGTCGATGCGCGCATCGTCCGCGGAAGGTCCCGAGGCGAGCCACGGCGCGATGAACTCGAGTTCCTCAAGTTGACCGGCGCAATCGAGCACCAACCGGTCGGCCCAATCCCGGGCTTCGGCCGGTTCCGCGGAAGCGTCCTCCCTCACCAAGGACGACTCGCCAAGGGCCCGGATCAACAGGGTGTGGGCGGACCGCAGGCTCGAAGGCGACTGGGCAAAGGAGACGATCAATTGTCGCAAGGGCCGGCTCCCACCCAGGAATCCTTGCAGCACCTGCGCGGTGTCGTGCAATCCCGCGAACAGTCGCGGGGAATAGACCGGTCGGTCCGCCAGCTCGCGGAGGCCTGAGCCGAGGGTCAGCAGATGACCGGCGAGATTGCCGCTGTCCACGCTCGAGACGTAGAGCGGGAGCATCGGCAGGAGCGTGCGGGTATCGTACCAGTTGTAGAAATGTCCCCGGTGCCGCTCGAGCCGGTCCAAGGTCGCGAACGTGTCCTGGGTGCGACGGATCAGGCCGCCGGTGGAAAGGTGGCCGAGGTCGTGCGCGCCGAGATTGGCGAGCAAGGCCAGCCCGATGTTGGTGGGCGAGGTCCGCGAGGCGACCACCGCGACGGGCACTTCCTGGAAGTTGTCCGGCGGCAGCCAGTTCTCCTGCTCGGTGACGAAGGTCTCGAAGTAGTGCCAGGTCTTGCGCGCGGTGCGGCGCAGAAAGGCGGTCTGCACCGGGGAGAGCTTCGGCGGCAGGCTCGACAAGGGCCGGCTGATCCACCACGCGATGCATGGCGCGGACAGCCAAAGCCCGATGATCGGGAGCACCGCGGGGATCTGGACGGGATGAAGGATGGCCATCGCTCCGCCGCTGGCGACGCCCACCGCGGGAGCGATCCACATCTTTCCGTAGAATCCCAGCGGACCGGAGCGCGCCTGGGTTTCGGCCTCGCCGGAGGTCTGCCATTCCAGCAGATGCCGATGCGCGACGAGCATCCGCGAGAGCGACCGGACGATGGCATCCACGCTGAGGAAGACGTCGTAGGGCAGGAACGTGAGGGTCAGCACGATCTGGCCCAGCTGCCGTCCTCCGCATTCCGCCACGCCCTGCAGATGCAGGACCCAAGGCAGTTCAGCCGGCTTGCCCAGCGTCGCGAAGAGGTTCGCCAGCAGGCCCGGCAAAGAGAGAACCGCGAGCACCAGCAACGTCCCCAGCAGCGTTCCCGTCGGCGAAAACAGCCAGCAGCCGAGGAGGAACAGCAGCATCGATCCGGGCACCAGACTCCGCCGGAGGTTGTCGAAGAGCTTCCACTGGGAGAGCGCCGAGAGCGGATTGGGCCGACGTGGACCCGACGTGCCGGGGACGCGTGCCCGGAGCCAAGGAGCGATCTGCCAGTCGCCGCGGATCCATCGGTGCCGCCTTCCGGCGTCCACGTCGTGGCGGGACGGGTACGGCTCGTAGAGCTCGACGTCGCTGACCAACGCGGCGCGCGCCAGGCAGCCTTCCAGCAGGTCGTGGCTGAGCACGGTGTTCTCCGGGATCCGCCCCGACATCGCCCGCTCGAAGGCGTCCACGTCATAGATGCCCTTGCCGATGAAGGACCCCTCGTGGAAGAGGTCCTGGTAGACGTCGGACACCTCCCGTGTGTAGGGATCGATGCCGACATCGCCGGCATGCAGCCGGACGAACCATGAGCGTCGCGCCGTCGGCAGGCTCGCGCCCACGCGAGGTTGGAGGATGCCGTAGCCGGCGATGACGACACCGCTCGCCTCGTCGAAGACGGGCCGGTTCAACCGATGGGCCATGGTCCCGGCCAGCAGACGGGCGGCGTCGCGCGGAAGCTGGGTGTCGGTGTCCAGCGTGATGACATATCGGACCCCGCCGAGAAGCGCGGTATCGCCGACCACCGATGAGAAGCAGCCGTGGGAACCACCGCGCAGAAGCCCGTTGAAGGCCGCCAATTTGCCCCGCTTCCGCTCGTGGCCCATCCATGCCCCCTCGCTTGCGTTCCACAGACGCGGTCGATGGAACAGGAAGAATCCCCCGTGTCTCCCGGGAGGATACTTCTGGTTGAGCGCCTCGATGCCGGTCCGCGCCCGTTGCAAGAGCGGGCCGTCCGCGGGAAGCGTCTCCTGATCCGCATCGCAGAAGTCGGTCAGCAGCGCGAGATGCAGGTTCGCATCCCGGTTCGACAGATAGTGGATCTCCAGCGCCTCGACCAGATGGTCCACGTGTCCCGCATGGGTCAACAAGGTCGGGACGACGACCATGGTCATTTGGTCGGCCGGGATCCCTTCGGAGAAATCCAGACGCGGCAACAGGCGCGGTTTCACCAGCAAGGTGGAGCACCAGTTCATCAGCCCGACCGCGAGTTGGCTCGCCGGAAGGAGGAACGCCAGCGACAGAAGCGTCAGAACGATCGTGGTGGTGCCTGTCGCAAGACCAACGAGACCGAGGATCGCGGCCGTCGTCAGGATCCCGATGCCACCGCCGTAGAACGCCATCGGGAACCGTTGGATCGTCCGCTCGACCACGTTCCGCCAAGGCCGACGCGCGCCGACGCGCCGGCTCAGCCGGACGCGTCCGGCATCGACCAGATAGAATCCGACATGGGCCGTGCGATGGTCGGTCCCGACCGACCGGCCCGCCTCGGCAGCAAGGGCGACGGCCTCCGCCGCCACTTCCGCCTCGGTGCGCGGCCCGAGTCTCGCCACCTGTTCGACCGCGTGCCGGTACCGGTCCCGCGTGGCGAAATCCATCGCCGGATAGACCCCGCCCGGATCCCCGCGCAGGGCCGCTTCCACCACGCTCTGGCTCTCGACGAACTCCTTCCAGTCCATCGCGCCCAACCCTCGCAGGCTCGAGATGCTGTGGCTGACCGAGACCTGGTCGGCCGCCTGATGTTGGCTTTCCCGATGGACCAGATGTTCGATGGCCAGCCCGTGTTCGACCAACCGTTGCTCCAGCCAGCTCCGGGCCAGGTGCATGACGGGAC
>CANGMH010000236.1 GCA_947454005.1 Verrucomicrobiota bacterium | reverse complement strand
GGAGGCGCTCGGGTCGTGGTACGCCCGGGCTCAGATCGTTTTGTTCCCGGTGCTGCGCCTGGAACCCTTCGGGTTGGTCGGATTGGAAGCGATGGCCCATGGCAAGCCCGTCGTCGCCTTCGGTGGCGGCGGCGTGGACGAATGGCTTGTTCCGGGCGAGACGGGGCTCCGGGTCGAGGCGCGCACGGTCGAGGCCTTCGCCGCCGCCTTGGGCGAGCTGCTCGGTGATCCGGCGCGCTGCGGGGCGATGGGCGAGGCGGCCCGGCGCCGTTTTCCGCCGTTCCGGCCCGAGGTCTACGTGGAGCGGCTCGGCCGGGCCTTCGAGCGGGCCATCGGATGGTTCGCGGCGACGGCGGAAGCGGCGCCGGTCGTTGGCTGATGTCATCGTCCGCACCGGATCTCTCATGCGAATCTTGCTGATCGGCGAACGGGCCCGGGCGCACAACGGCGGCTTGAACCGCGTCGTGACCGAGACCTGCACCGGGTTGACGCGCGCGGGCCACGCGGTCGGCCTCGCCTACCACAACGACGAGCCGGAGGTGACCGGCATCGATCTGTTCCGGCTCTCCCGCGGCGGGACCGCGGAGGAGGTCGCGGCGGCGCACGCGCGGTTCCGTCCGGATCTGGTGCAGGTCCATTATCTCGCCGATCCGGGCATATTGCCGGCGATCGTCGGACTCGGGCCGACCGCGGTGTTCCTGCACGACCAGACGTGGTTCTGCTCGGTCGGCGACCGCATGACGCCCGATTCCACGCCGTGCCATCGGTCCCACGGCGTGTCGTGCCTCGCGTGGCATTACGCGCAGCGGTGCGGCGGGCTGAGACCGTGGGCCAATTGGAGTCTCTGGAAGCACACGCAACGGCTCGCCGCGTTGAAGGGCTTGCGGTCCGCGCGGATCCAGGTCGCGTCGCGCTTCATGGCCTCGGGCCTCGCCGAGAACGGTTACGAGATGGAACGCGTCGACGTCGTGCCGCTCTTCGCCGAACCGCCTCCCGCGGAGGCCGAGACCGAAGCCGGCTTGGTCCTGCTCCCGTCGCGCCTCGTGCCGGCGAAGGGTGTCCAGGTCGCGCTCGACGCGATGGCGACGATCCGGTCGACGCCGTGGCGCCTGGCGATCGCGGGCGATGGTTGGCATCGCGGGGAGCTGGAGGCGCAGGCCCGTCGGCTGGGCATCGCGGACCGCGTGCAGTTCCTCGGCGAGATCCCGCCGGCCGGATTGGCGACGTGGTACGCGCGTTCGCAGCTCGTGCTGTTCCCGGTGCTCCGACAGGAACCGTTCGGTCTCGTCGGCGTGGAATCGCTGGCGTACGGCAAGCCGATCGTGGCCTTCGCCGGCGGCGCGGTGGACGAATGGCTCTGGCCGGGCGAGACCGGGCTGCGCGTGGAGGGCCGGTCGGCGGACGCGTTCGCGGTGGCGATCCGGGAACTGCTCACCGATCCGGCGCGCTGCGCGGCGATGGGCGCGGCGGCGCGGAGACGATACGCGCACTTCCGTCCGGAGGCGTATGTCGGACGTCTGGTCGCATCGTTCGAACGGACCTTGGGATGGGCTGCGAAGACCGCTTTGGTCGGCCCGAGGACGTGATCGCCGGACCGGTTGAGCGCACCCTGCGGCCTCTTCGCGCCACCTCCGCCGTCCGATGCCGCGACCGCCTTAGCGCGCGACGGAGAAGGTGTAGTCCCAGCGGTCGGACCGCTTGTTCTTGTCCTTGGGATCCGTGCCCCGTTCGTTGAATGGAAGCCCGCCGTCGTCGAGGCCGTCCTCGCCGACGCTGTAGACCACATAGCCTTTGGCCGATGCCCGGAATTTCAGCGGCTTCCCGTTCATCAGGTCGATGGGCACGGCGGCGAGGAACCGGGGCACCAGCGCTTCCAACGCGGGCGGCAGCGCGTCGCCGTGGGCCAGCCGCCAGCGTTCGACCGCCATCGCGGTCTGCGCGCAGCGGAGCGTGGTCACCGAGCGGAGCTCTTTGGCCGACACCCTTTCGAAGGCCGGCAGCCCCATCCGTGACATCGGAAGCAAGATGAAGCTGCTGCGCTGCGCCTGCATGCGTCCGAGTTCCCGCCCGAATCGTTCCTGCCGGTCCAACAACTCGGTGCGCGGCCGGGCTCCGGCTTCGATGAGCTCATCCATGCGGTCGAGGTAGTAGGCGCAGTCGCGTGCCTTGAGACCGCCCAGGTCGTAAAGTTGATAGAGGCTGGCCGTGGCGAACCCCTGCCAACCGCTGGAGGCGTTGGCCGGTGCGCCTCCTGGCGCCGCCAACAGGGGGAGCAGCTTGCCGGCCGGCATCGTGAAGTGATGCAGCGCGAAGCAGCGTTCGCCCAAAAAGGCGCGCCCGAAATGGCCCGGCGCTTCGGCGAGGACGAACGCCTGCTGGAGCTGCTCCAGTCGCGGTCCGGTCAACGGGATCCGGGAAAGCACGCCCTCGGCCCCGTCGATCGCGATGGCGTTGTCCGCGATGCGGACCAGATAACTGATGAGCAACGGCTCGTCCCCGAGCGTCCGGGCGGCTTGGAGCGAAGCCAGCAGCGCAGAGGTCGCTCGGACCGCATCGCCCGTCTCGGCGGCGAAGCGGGCCTCCAAGGTCAACATGCGGGCGACCTGCTTGACCGGGCTGAGGTGGGTGAAGGCAACATTGGCACCGCTCCGGAGATCGACCGGGTAGCGGCTGCGCGGCCGCTCCAACGCGGCGTGCAGTGCGGCCAACGGCACGGCGTTGCTGGCGAGCTCCGCGCGCGCGGCGGCCAGCACCGGGGCCGGCCAGGGCACGCCTCGGCGCGGAAAGCCGGGGCCGAGACCCGAGGTCGGCAGATTGGTGTCGGTCACCGAGCGCCAACCGCTGATGGCTTCCAACAACGGCGGGGCGGCGTTCTCCGATTCCGGCACCGCGGCGTAGAAGGTGTCGAGCTCGGCCAAGGTCACCGGTTGTCCAGCGGCCCGATAGCGGGCTAGCCGTTGCTCCAGATCGCCGGGTTGCCGGGCGCGCCAGACGACGAAGGCGGCCACGGCCGTCGACAGCAGCGCCGCCAACCACCATCGGGCGCGGGGAAGTTGCACTGCCGGAGCATCGGCCCGCCTCCGAGAAATGTCCGGCGGAATCTCGGCGATGGACCCGCTCGGAGTGCTGGTCGTGGCCGGTCCGGTGTCATGCGCCCGTGCCAACCCTGCCCAAGCGTGGCAGCTCTATAGCCAGCCTTCGCCGGGCTGTGTACGGTCGACCGCATGGAACTCCCCGTCGTCGCTTGCGCGCTCCTCAGCGCGATCGCTTTGCCCGTGTTCGCCGCGGATTGGTCGAACTGGCGCGGGCCGGACGGCTTGGGCGTCAGCCCCGACAAGGGATTTCCGCTCGCATGGTCCCGGAGCAAGAACGTCGCGTGGACCGCCACCGTCCCGGGCAAGGGCTCCTCGTCGCCGGTGGTGGTGGGCGACCGGGTCTACGTCACCGCGCAGACCGAGGACACCGGGATGCACGTGATCGCCTTGGACCGGAAGACCGGCGCGGTGGTCTGGGACCGCGAGGTGGCGAAGGGCAGGGCGAAGGCGCATCAGCTCCACAACATGGCCACGCCCACGGTGGTCGCCGACCCGCGGCATGTGTGGGCGCTCTTCGGCACCGGCGATCTCGCTTGCGCGGACCGCGACGGCAAGATCGTGTGGCAGCGCCAGCTCGGCAAAGAATACGGCGCCTACAACGCCAACCACGGCTACGGCTCCTCGCCCATGCTGCTCGATGGCCGTCTCTACGTCGCCTGGATGCATCAAGGGCCGTCCTATCTGCTCGCGGTGGACGCATCCACGGGCAAGGACGTGTGGAAGAAGGACCGCGACCACGGCGCGAAGGACGAGGCGAAGGATTCCTACAGCAGCCCGCTCTTCCTGCGTTCCGGCGGCCGCACGGAGGTCGTGCTCGCCGGGGCGGGCGCGGTGGATGCGTACGACCCGGCCACCGGCGTGCAGCGCTGGTCGGCGAAGGGCTTCGAGGTTCCGCATCCGTATGGCCGAACGATCGCGGGCGCGACCGCCGGCGAAGGCCTGGTGGTCGCCGTGGCGTCGGGTTTCCAGAACCGCGGCCGCACCGTCGCGCTGCGGGCGGGCGGCGAGGGCGACGTGACCACGAGCCATCGGGCGTGGACGTTCGACAAGTTCTCGCCGGACTGCCCGACCCCGGTGATCCATCGGGGCCTGCTCTTCACCATCCGCGACGACGGCATGGCGTCCTGCGTGGACCTGAAGACGGGCGAGGCGCATTGGCAGGAACGGCTGTTCACCGAGAACGTGAAGGTGTCGCCCGTCGCAGCGGACGGACGGATCTACTTCACCAGCGGGCAAGGTAACTGCGCGGTGGTGAAGGCGGCGGCGAAGTTCGAGGTGCTCGCGCGCAACGAGCGGGGCGAGGAGACGCTCAGCACCCCGGCGCTGAGCGACGGCCGGATCTATCTCCGCACCGCGGCCGGTGTCGCCTGCATCGCCCAAGAGTGAGCTTCGTCTTGAACCGTACCTCCATCCTGTCCGATCCCGACATGAAGACCCCGCATCCGTCCCTCTCACGTCGTCGTTTCCTCGGTGCCGCCTCGGCGGCGGCCTTGTCGTTCCCGGCCGTGCTCCGCGCGCAGGCGCCCTCGAAGAAGCTGAACCTGGCGATCATCGGCTGCGGCGGACGCGGCGCGGGCAATCTGGGCGAGGTCGCCGGCGAGAACATCGTGGCCTTGTGCGACGTCAACGCCGACAACCTGTCGGCCGCGGCCAAGCGCTTCCCGCAGGCGCGGAAGTACGCGGATTTCCGCCGGCTCTACGACGAAGCCAAGGACATCGACGCGGTGGTGGTGAGCTGCGCCGAGCACACGCATGCCTTCGCCACGCTGCCGGCGCTCCAGCTGCGCAAGCACGTGTACTGCGAGAAGCCGCTGACGCATTCCGTATGGGAGGCGCGCGTCATCACCCGGGCCGCGGCCGAGGCGAAGGTGGCGACGCAGATGGGCACGCAGATCCACGCCGGCGAGAACTATCGCCGCGTGGTCGAGCTGGTCCAGGGCGGCGCGATCGGGCCGGTGCATGAGGTCCATGTGTGGGTCGGCCGCGCGTGGGGCCTGCAATCGCCGGAGGCCGCCGTGCGCAACAAGGACATCGTGTCGGTCCTGGAGCGGCCGAAGGGATCCTCGCCGGTGCCGGCGGCGCTGGACTGGGACCTCTGGCTCGGACCGGCGCCGGAACGTCCGTTCCACGAGGTCTATTTCCCGGGACCGAAATGGTATCGCTGGTGGGATTTCGGCGGCGGCACGATGAGCGACCTGGGCAGCCATTGGAACGACCTGCCTTTCTGGGCGCTGAAGCTGAAGCATCCGATCACCATCGAGGCGAGCGGGCCGCCGCCGCATCCGGACCTTGCCCCGGCGTCGATGTCCGCGACCTACACCTACGGCGCGCGCGGCGCGATGCCGCCGGTGAAGCTCACCTGGTACCAGGGCGAGGAGAAACCGGCGCCGTGGCGCGAGGGCAGGATCCCGAGATGGGAGAGCGGCGTGCTCTTCGAGGGCAGCAAGGGCATGCTGATCGCCGATTACGGCCGGCTCGCGCTGTTGCCGGAAGCGACCTTCAAGGATTTCCAACGTCCGGCGCCGTCGATCCCCGACAGCATCGGCCATCACCAGGAATGGCTGCACGCCTGCAAGACCGGCGCGCCGACGACCTGCAGCTTCGACTACAGCGGTCCGCTCACCGAGGCGAACCATCTCGGCAACGTCGCCTACCGCACGGGCAAGAAGCTGCGCTGGGACCCGGTGAAGCTCGAAGCGACCGGGACGCCCGAGGCTTCGGCCTTCCTGCGACGCGAATACCGCAAAGGCTGGAAGCTGGCGTGACGCGGTGTCCGCGCGGCGCGCGGGGCGGACTGGAAAGTCCGCTCTCCTGGGGAGCGATCGCGGGCCGGAAGGCCTGTCATTCGCCGATCTTCGGCAGCGCGAGTTCCACGGCGTCGCGGACCTGTTTCTCGGGATCTTGGCGCAGCGCGCGCAACTGCGGCAGCGCTGGGCGCGCGGCAGGACCCATCACACCGAGGTGTCTCGCGGCCTCGGCGCGGACCTCTGCGTCCGGATGGGCCAAGGCGCCCGTGATCAACGCCACCAGTTGGGGCCAACGGGCGCCGAAGTCTTCGAGCAGCCTCAACGCGGACAAAGCGTTGGGGGCGCTATCGCTCGCGAGAAGGGCTTCCGCGGCAGCGAACCGTTGCTCTGTCGGCGGCTCTCTGCTGAAGAGCACCATGGTGAGGCCGGACAATGCCGCGTATTGGTCCGGCCCTTTGTGCAATCCGACTGCTCTCAGCTCGGGCACGAAGCCGGCGGCATTCACCCCTGAGTGCGCGACCAAGTTCAGTGACAGCCAACGTGTGTGTGCGTCGGTCGAATGGAACCCGACCCGGTGCGGCTCAAGGTAAGCCGCGGTGAGCAGACCCGCCCTTCCGAGCCCCTGCATCGCACCGATGACCACATTTTGGTCGGGGTCTTGAAGCGCAGGCCAAAGATTGGTCGCCAGCTCCGGGTTCTGCCGCGCGCGACTGCCAAGGACCGGAAGTATCTCGGAACGTTGATAGGCCGTGATTCTGGGGAGCAACTCGACGAACCGCAGGGAGGTCTGATCGCCGTCCGGATCGATTGCTTGGATGGCGTCAGCGAACCGCCTCGGGAAATTCTCTGCGCGCTCCAGCCGCCGGAACAGGAGCGGTAACGCGGGAGCCGCTTCCTCTTGCAGCGCTAGCAAGCCTTGGATGCCGAGGAGGGCATAGTTGTCGCGGCGTGAGCCGGCCAAGCCGATGAGCTCTGGCAAGACCGGAGTCGCGGTCTTTTTCAGGTTCCACATGATGTTCGATAGCGCGGTGTTCAACCGTTGGTCCCGTCGTTTCCAACGCTTCTCAAACGGAGACAAAAACTCGTCCAACATCACTTGGAACCATGCGGGGAATCGACCGTTCCACTTCAGCCGCTCCCAGACACCGGCCTCCCATTCGGTCGGCCGATCTTGGATGCCCGCTTTGATCGCCCGCCAAAAACGCTCATCACCGATCTGGGCGCGGACTT
>CANGMH010000235.1 GCA_947454005.1 Verrucomicrobiota bacterium | reverse complement strand
GGTTCTGAATTTCCAAAGCGATGCGTCGTGGTATCTGCTGCAATCGATAGAGTCGTTCAACGGCAAATTAGACGCGGCCAACGGATGGCAGTCCAAGTATACCTCCTGGTTCAGGGGGAACGCGTTCGGCGGCACCAATTACAACCGCACTCCTGTTGGCGCGATGTCCCATGTGTATGAACCGACGGCAGAAGGAGCCAATGACACGGGGACGTGGATGACCCTTTGGCATCTCAGAAAGCCACTGGGCCTCAGCACTTGGCTAGCGAAGGACGAAGCTGCCAAACGAAAACCGATTGAGAGCACAAACGACCAGACCACAGGTGACCCTTTGGTGACGAGATAAAATCTATGAAACGCTTTCTACAGTTTACGATTTTGACCTTCACATTGTCGGCCACCGCGGCTCAGTTCAAGAACCTTGATTTTGAATCGGCAAAACCGCCCAAGAATCCGGGGTTCGAGGACCTCTCCGCGGCGGTCGCGTTGCCGAGTTGGCACACCTTCACCGGCACCGTCGAAGAGGTGTCAGTATTGTTCAAATCCACCACTACAGGTTCAGCACGAGTCAAGCTGGGCGAGTTTGTTCCGGTATCGACTCAATATGGAAAGTATGGCGTCGGATTGTTAAGTGGGGGAAGTATCCATGGAGAGGGCGCGGTCTCTGCAGGCATCTGGCAGGCGGGCGATGTTCCTGCCAACGCTCGTACGCTGTTGTTTGACACCTCAATCGACCTATCGAAGACAACGGGCTATCGGGTCTCGATGGAGGGGGTCACGCTCAGTCTCCAGCCCGTGATGACCGGCATGGCAGGTACGGATATCTCCGCCTTTGCCGGCAAGACAGTCGAACTGCGATTTGAATCCCTCTTTGAACCCGCTTTCGGAGCCTTCCAAGTAGACTTCAGCCTCGACAACATCCGCTTCTCCTCGGTCGCCTTGGTGCCCGAGCCCTCGACATGGGCATTGCTTGGCGTAGGCGGTGGGCTGCTGTTCTGGGTGGCCAGACGTCCCAAGGAAATGTGAGCCTTCTCGCGACTGGCGACACGCGGCACACCGCCGTGCTCTACGGCCAGCACAGCTATTTGGACTAGTTCTCGCAATATGCCTTTGGCGGGACCAGTTGGGATAAGACACCGGTGGTGGCAACTTCGACCACAGATGAGCCGACAGCACCCGGAACAGCCCAACCCATGACTTGGCTGCCGCTGTGGGCGCAAGGGAAGACCGCACCACTCGGTATCTGGATTTCACAATCGCTGAATCCGCCGGGAGTTCCACCGAACTATTTCAACCCGCGTTTCATCCAAGTGACCGGCGACCCCTTGATAAGAAAATAGATGTCATGAAAACCATATTCTTGCTGCCTCTGTTCCCATCATTTTTTGTAACAACCTTGGGAACACCCTTCCGCAATTTGGACTTTGAGTCAGCCAAGGTTGGTGCCACACGAGAGCCGGTGGTAAACACGACCGATGCCGTCCCCGGATGGAGTGTGGTCGTTGGCAATCAACCATTGACCACAATGTTATTTAACGGATTCTGCCAGACCTGCCCCAGCGCATCGATTAACGATGCCGACCTGCTTGGAATGGGCAAGTTCACCGTCGGCATGACGGCCGGAACGGTTCCGGGTTCGTCGCCTCCAGTGCTGTTAAGCACCAGTCTATATCAAACCGGCGATGTCCCGCGCGACGCGCACTCGCTCCAGTTCGTCGCCAACGTGGGGCCGACGCTGGACCTGTTCCACGTCTTCCTTGGCGGACAAGAGCTGGCATTGGTGAGACAGGAGCCGGTCGGCTTCGGCTACCGCTTCGGCGCGGACGTCACCACTTGGGCCGGCAAGACGACAGAACTGCGCTTCACCATCGAGCCGGGCTCGGCTCCCTTTTATGGCAGCGCCGGTCTAGACGGCATCCGCTTCTCCCCCGACGTGCTGGTCACGGTACCCGAGCCTTCGACATGGACGTTGCTTGGCGTAGGCGGTGGGCTGCTGTTCTGGGTGGCCAGACGTCCCAAGGCAAAGTGAGCCTTCTCGCGACTGCCGACACGCGGCACACCGCCGTGCTTACGACCGAGCGTCACGATCGTCGGCGATTGCGCCGCCCCGCCAGCGGCCTTCGACAACGTGCTCGCCATCGCCGCTGGCCACCGCTTCACCGTCGTCCTCAAGAACGACTACACCCTCGTCGCCTGAGGCGACAACGCCTCCGGCCAGACTAACGTCCCCACTGGCGTCACCAACATCCAAGCTCTCGCCTGTGGTCCTAGCCGCACCGGCGCGCTGCCCTACACCCCCGCCTTCAGCTACCCGGTTGATGTCCGCAGGGACTTCTTGGTCATCTACAACACGAACAGTGGCTGCCTGCTGCTCCTTGACTGTCGATAGGGGTGGTTTTATCCCACCTACATGACTTTGGTCGCTGACGCCAAAAGCCGGTTGCCGATGTCCCAGTTCCTGCGGCCGGGAGATCCGGTCGAAGCCGAAACACAACCAGATGGTTCGGTCCTGCTCGTCAAGCTTCGTCGTCCGATCGAGGAAGCGCCGCTGGCGAAAGTGGTGCGACGCCGGGGCGTGCCTCTCGTCCAAGCGACTCCGACGATGGACACGGCCCGCGCTTTGCGCGAAGCCCGCGACTCCGACGATGGCCGACTTCGTTGACACGTCGGTCCTGGTCGAGGCGCTCGTCGAAGGTGCCGCGCACCACGCGGCATGTGCGGCGGCCCTCCGCGATGCCGAGATGACCGCCAGCCATTGTCTGGTGGAGACATTCTCCATCCTGACCGGTGGCCGGCTCGGCTTCCGCGTACCGGCCGAAGCGACGGCGAAACTGATCCGCTACCACACGACCAGGCTCCACCTGGTCACGCTGAGCGGGCCGGAAACCCTCGGCCTTCTCGCCAAAGCGAAAACGTCGGGCGTCCGCGGCGGAGCCATCTACGATTTCCTGATCCTGGAAGCGGCCCGGCAAGCGGATGCAAGCCGGGTGCTGACGCTCAACCTGAAGGATTTCATGCCGTTGGCCCGAGGACTCGTGGTCATGGCGCCGTCGTAGCCCCTGCGCGGCCGTTCCTCATCCCCCGGACCGTGAACGGGGCGCACCAGCAACCCGTGATCGGCTGCCGATGCCTGCCGGGCTCGGACTTCGGACAGGCCCGTAGGGATGGCCGTAGTCCGCAGCCGGGCGGTCATCATTGGAGCGGAGCGAGTGCGCCGTGCTCGGAGAGCGGTCGCCTCGGACGAAGGAGAAGCGATCCCGAACCGATGCCGGCGCGTTCGCGGAGCGGCTTCAGAAGCCGAGAAAAGTTGTGCTACATATTGTGCTACATTTGTGTCCGAAAACGTCGAACCGACAGCAGCGCTAAATTTGCGCGAAAACTGTCACAACCATCTGACTGTAAACGTGATATGAACAACAAATGCAACGGCAAGAAAGGCCCTGAAAACGCCGTTTTTCGATTTTTAAGTCCCCTGCGTCTGCCATTTCGCCACATCCCCGGAACCGCTGCCAGAGCCTCCTGCGATCCGGGCGGGCCCGGCAACGGCGGAGTTTCCCGCACGCTGTCGTTCCACAGGGTTCCGGGCCCGACTACTTCGCGAGTTCCAGGGCGGCCGTCGAGACCGGCCCCGTCACGCCGAACTGGTTGAGCGTCCGCGCCTCCAGCCGATTCGGACCGGCGCCCACCTTCCAGATGAAGGTGTCTCCGGTCGCGCTCCAGTCGCCGCCATCGAGCCGGATCTCGAAGCGCTTGAAGTTCGGTGTCAGCGTCTTCAACGAGGCCCGGATCTTCCCGCCTTCGGCGGAGAGGGCCAGGGCGGCTTGGCCGATGGGGAAGTAGGGGTCGGTCGCCGGCGCCGCCGGCACGGTGCGGATGTGCCACTTCGTCCCGTCGCAAAGCGCGTCCTTCACGATGAACATCCCGCCGTAGTCGAAGCCGGAATCCATCAGATCGGTGTTCGGGATGAAGGCGGTGAAGCCGTACTTGTCCGGTTCGTCGGGCTCGAAGGTGAGGTCGCCGAACCCGTCGAAGCGCCGGAGGAAGATCGGCAGATCGGCCTTCCGGTATCGTCTCCGCTCCTTGCCGACCACGAACACGAGGTCCGTGCCGCCCCGGTGGAACCATTCCTGCCGGATCTCGATGGCGTCGAGCGGCACGCCGTCCTTCTCGATGTACAGATCGCTGGTCGGATCGAGCATCACCCACTTGCGGTGCTGGTTGGACCAGATCTCGGTCACGGAATGCTCGGTCGAGCCTCCGACCCGGTTGACGCCCTGATGCCGCCGCAGCGCGAGCGGCCGGTCCACCCAGCCGAGGCTCGCCGCGGCGGACACCAGCACCTGGGCAAATTGCGAGCAGAAGAACGTATGGCCCTCGTCGACGGCCCGCAGGATCTCCAGCGCGCCGCGGGCATCCTTGGAAGGGTGGCCGAACTTCTTGAACTGCCGGTGCGTCCAGTCGAGCAACAGGATCTGCCGCTCGAACTCGTCCTTCCCGGGCGCGACCACGGCGTCGAGCCCGCGGCGGGTCCGCAATTCCTTGAGCTTGGGGTTCTCGAAGGAATCGAACCTGAAGCGCCGGGTGTAGTCGCTCTCGACGTAGGGCAGCGTGTCCAAGCGCTTGAGGGTCGCGGTCCGTCCATCCAACTCGATGGCGGCGCCTTCCCGGAGCGGCCCGGCCGCGTGGGCGCACAACGTGATCACCAGGACGCCGGCCACAACGAGCGCGTCCCACGGGCGGAAAACGCGTTTCAACCTTCGCATGATCCAGACGCTATCGGAGCACCGTGGAGCGGTCGAGCAACGCGCGGGCGGCGGATGTGATCGGACGTGGCGGTCCGCCGGGTGGCGGGAGGGAAGCTGTTGAACGGGGCCGCGCGGCGGCACGGACCCCATCCGAGCTGGTAGGGACGGCCTGCGGTCCATCCGTGATTTCTCACCGCGAAGGCGGCATCGGCGGCACACCCAAGCCATCCGCGGCCACGGACGCGACCTCCCCCTGCCCCGTCGGGCCGTGCACCACACCCCGCGGAAACCCCGTCCCAAGACCTTCCGGCACATCGGGCGACCGATGTCACCCGATCGTGCGGCTTGTCGCCGTGCCGTCCATCGGCCATGGTCGCGGGCTGCGATGCTGACGCTCTCCAACATCTCGAAATCCTATGGCGGCCGGACGCTGTTCGAGGAACTGAACCTCACCGTGAACCACGGCGACCGCCTCGGCCTGGTCGGTCCGAACGGAGCCGGCAAGACCACGCTCTTCAAGATCATCCTCCGGCAGGAAGAGGCCGACGACGGACAGATCCAGGTCCAACGGGGCTTCACGGTCGGGTTCCTGCCGCAGGAGAGCGCGCCGGTCGGCAGCGAGACGGTCATCCAGCTGGCCACCGGCCACATGCAGCAGGAAGGCGACGACGAGCACACCTACCATGCCGACGGCGGCGACATCCCCAAGGCCAAACGCATCCTCAAGGGCCTGGCCTTCCGCGATTCCGATTTCGACCGGCCGGCCCGCGAACTGTCCGGCGGTTGGGTGATGCGGGCACATCTGGCGCGCCTGCTGGTGCAGGAGCCCGACCTGCTCATGCTCGACGAGCCCACGAACCATCTCGACCTCGAGACGCTCCTGTGGTTCCAGAGCTACCTGAAGGACTACCCCGGCGGCATCCTGCTCATCTCGCACGACCGCGAGTTCCTCAACCAGCTCATCACCGGCATCATCGAGATCCGCGGCGGACGCCTGTGGGACTACACCGGCGACTACGAGGACTTCCTCGCCCAGCGCCAGGCGCAGCAGGACCAACAACTCGCCGCCTACAAGAACCAGCAGCGCGAGATCGCGCGGCTCCAGGAGTTCGCCGACCGGTTCCGCGCCAAGGCGAGCAAGGCGTCCCAGGCGCAGGCGAAGCTCAAGCAGATCGACCGCATGGAGAAGATCGACGCGCCCGAGGCGGCGGCGGCGACGGTCGACTTCGCCTTCCCGCAACCCGAATCGAGCGGCCAGCGCGTGGCGACGCTGCGCACCATCGACTTCGCGTACGGCGACCACGTGATCTACCGCGCGCTCGACTACCAGGTCGAGAAAGGCGAGCGCACCGTGCTGGTCGGACCGAACGGCGCCGGCAAATCCACGTTGCTCAAGCTGCTCGCCGGCGTGCTCAAACCGCAGGTCGGCGTGCTCGACCTCGGGCTGCGCGTGAAGATCGGCTACTTCTCCCAGTACCGCGGCGAGATGCTCCAGGATCACCGGACGGTGATGGAGGAGGCCTTCGACACGCCCCGTCTGATGAAGGAGACGGACGTCCGCGCGCTGCTCGGATGCTTCCTTTTCCGCGGCGACGACGTCTTCAAGAAGGTCCGGGTGCTGAGCGGCGGAGAGAAGAGCCGTCTCGCGCTGGTGAAGCTGCTGCTCGATCCGCCCAACTTCCTGTTGATGGACGAGCCGACGACCCACCTCGACATGTCGAGCATCGACGCGCTGGTCGGCGCGCTGAAGAAGTACAGCGGCACGCTCATCTTCATCAGCCACGACGTCTATTTCATCCGGGCCCTCGCGACCAAGGTCCTCCACGTCAACGCCGGCCGCCTCACGCCCTACGCCGGCGGCTACCAGTACTTCCTCGAGAAGACGAAGTCCGATTCCGCCCGCGTCGCGCTGACCGCCTCGCTGAACAACGGGCGTCCCGCCGAGGTCGCGCCGCCGCGGCCCGCGGCCCCGGTCGCGCCGCCGGCGCCGGTCCGCTCGCAGAAGGAACAGCGCGAGGCCGCGGCCGATGCCCGGCGCCGCATCGGCGACCAGCGCAAGCACGTCGCGCAGCTGGAGCTGACCGTCGCCGCGTTGGAGAGCCGCCAGGCCGATCTCGCCGCCGAACTGGAGAAGCCCGAGACCTACACGACCTCGGGCCGCGCGAGGGCGGTCAACGCCGACGTGAAAGCCGTCGCCGAACAGCTCGCCGCGAAGACCAACGAGTGGGAGACCGCCGCGTCGACGCTCGCCGCGCTCGAGGCCGCGGCCGCCTGACGAGCCGAGGCCGTCGGCCCGGAACGCGTCAGTTCGACAGCTCGCGGCTGGTGCGGAGCCCGGCGGTGACGGCCCAGAGGTTGAGCGG
>CANGMH010000234.1 GCA_947454005.1 Verrucomicrobiota bacterium | reverse complement strand
GGACCGCGGTCGCGGAGCAGAGCGGAGCCACCGCTTTGGGCGAGGTGCCCGAAACGGCGAGGTGCAACCGCGCTCGACCGCGCCGCAGAGTTGCAGGTGGACCACTGAGACGGTCAGGAGGGCGCGGTTCCACCCGCGCCCCAGATCCTTCACGCCGCGCGAATCCTGATTTTCCAACGCAGCCCGTCACGTCACGGGATATCCTGCACGACCACTTCGCGAATCGATCGGGGCGCGGGTGGAACCGCGCCCTCCCACGTTCTTGGCACGCCGGTCCGCGCGAAGCGTCTTGGACTGCGGTCGCGAAGCAGAGCGGAGCCACCGCTTTGGGCGAGGTGCCCGAAACGGCGAGGTGCGACACCGTTCGTCGCCGTGTCCGACGGACGAACGCGGTGGCGGGCCACACGCACTCGAAGACCTCGCGGAGTCCGCATGGGGCGGGAGAATTCGCGATGGCGTCGTGGCGCTCCGGTCCTCGGACTTTCCTTTGCCTCCCGGGAGCGGGATTCCGTAAGAATCCGCCCGCACCGCTATGCCGCACCGATCCGCCTCCGCTGTCGCCGCTCCCTCGGGCCGCCGTGAGTTCCAGAAGCTCATGGCCGCGAACCGTTCCGAGATCGCCATCCGCATCTTCCGCGCGGCGACCGAGCTCGGCATGCGCACCGTCGCCATCTACGCCGCCGAGGACCGCTTCGGGGCGCACCGCTTCAAGGCCGACGAGGCGTACCAGGTCGGCCAGGGCAAGGGCCCCGTCGCCGCCTACCTCGACATCGATAGCATCGTCGCCGCCGCCAAGGCGCGCGGCGTGGACGCCATCCATCCCGGCTACGGCTTCCTCTCGGAGAACCCGGCCTTCGCCCGCGCCTGCGCCAAGGCGGGCATCACCTTCGTCGGACCGCGTCCCGAGCTGCTGGACATGATGGGCGACAAGACGGCCGCCCGCGCGCTGGCGCAGAAGATCGGCGTGCCCGTGCTGCCCGGCACCGAGGAACCGGTGAGCGACCGCGACGAGGCGCTGAAGGTGGCGAAGCAGATCGGCTTCCCGCTCATCATCAAGGCGGCCTTCGGCGGCGGCGGACGCGGCATGCGCGTGGTGCACAAGGCGGGCGACCTCTCCGGTCTGCTCGACGAGGCGCAGGGCGAGGCGGGACGCGCCTTCGGCAACCCGGCGGTCTTCCTGGAGAAGTACATCCCGCGCGCGAAGCACATCGAGGTGCAGATCCTCGGCGACCAGCACGGCAACGTGATCCATCTGCACGAGCGCGATTGCTCGGTGCAGCGCCGGCACCAGAAGGTCGTGGAGGTCGCGCCCTCCTTCGGCCTGCCGGAGCACGTGGTGAAGGAGCTGTGCGACGCCGCGGCGCGCATGGCCCGGGAGATCCGCTACGACAACGCGGGCACCATCGAGTTCCTCTACGACCTCGACCGCCACGAGTGGTTCTTCATCGAGATGAACCCGCGGATCCAGGTCGAGCACACGGTCACCGAGGTGATCACCGGCCTCGACCTCGTGCGCGCGCAGATCCTCATCGCGCAAGGGCACCCGCTGCATTCGCGGCAGGTGGCGATGCCGCCGCAGGACCAGGTGCCGCGCAACGGCTACGCCATCCAGTGCCGCATCACCACCGAGGACCCGGAGAACAAGTTCATGCCGGACTACGGCAAGATCCTCGCCTACCGCTCGCCCGGCGGCTTCGGCATCCGGCTCGACGGCGGCATGGGCTACACCGGATCGGTGATCACGCCGTTCTACGACTCGATGCTGGTGAAGATCACCGGGAGCGGCCAGTCGTACGAGATGGCGATGAACCGCGTCCACCGCGCGCTGAGCGAGTTCCGCATCCGCGGCGTGAAGACGAACATCCCGTTCCTCGAGAACGTGATCGGCAACCCGGTGTTCCGCTCGGGCCAGGCGACCACCACGCTCATCGACACGACGCCGGAGCTCTTCGCCTTCAAGCCCCGCCGCGACCGCGCCACGAAGCTGCTGAACTTCCTCGGCAACGTGATCGTGAACGGCAACCCGCACGCGAAGGGCTACAAGCCCGAGCGTCCGTTCGTCGCCGCCCCGGTCCCGGCCAGCGAGCCGCTCGCCGCGCCCGCGCCCGGCACGCGCGACCTGCTGCTCAAGCTCGGGCCGGCGAAGTTCGCCGAGTGGACGCGCAAGCAGAAGCGCCTGCTCGTGACCGACACGACCTTCCGCGACGCGCACCAGTCGCTGATGGCCACCCGCGTCCGCAGCTTCGACATGCTGGCCGTGGCCGATGCCGTGGCGCGCCGCACGCCGGACCTCTTCTCGCTGGAGATGTGGGGCGGCGCGACGTTCGACACGTCGATGCGCTTCCTCAACGAGGACCCGTGGGAACGCCTCCGCCAGCTGCGCGCCAGGATCCCGAACATCTGCTTCCAGATGCTCTTCCGCGGCAGCAACGCCGTGGGCTATTCGAACTATCCCGACAACGTGGTCGCCGGCTTCGTGAAGCACGCCGCTGCGTCGGGCATGGACATCTTCCGCATCTTCGATTCGCTGAACTACCTGCCCAACCTGCGGGTCGCGATGGCGGCGGTGCACGACACCCACGCCCTCTGCGAGGCGGCCGTGTGCTACACCGGCGACATCCTCGACGAGCGCCGCGACAAGTACTCGCTGAAGTACTACGTGAAGCTGGCCAAGGAGCTGGAGAAGATGGGCGCGCACATGATCGCGATCAAGGACATGGCGGGCCTGTGCCGTCCGTTCGCCGCGAAGAAGCTGGTGAAGGCGCTGCGCGACGAGGTCGGGCTGCCCATCCATTTCCACACGCACGACACCAGCGGCGTGCAGGCGTCGTCCATCCTCAACGCCTCCGAGGCGGGCGTGGACATCGTGGACCTCGCGCTCGCGAGCATGAGCGGCAGCACGTCGCAGCCGAACCTCAACTCCATCGTGGCCGCGCTGCAGCACACGTCGCGCGACACCAAGCTCGACCTCGCCGCGCTGAACGAGTTCTCCGACTACTGGGAGAAGGTGCGCGAGCACTACGCGCCGTTCGACACCGCGCCCAAGACCGGCAGCGCCGAGGTCTACCTGCACGAGATGCCGGGCGGCCAGTACACCAACCTCAAGGAGCAGGCCGCCAGCATGGGCGTCTCGCACCGCTGGCCGGAGATCGCCCGGACCTACGCGGAGGTCAACGAGCTCTTCGGGGACATCGTGAAGGTCACCCCGAGCAGCAAGGTCGTCGGCGACATGGCGCTGTTCCTCTTCAGCCGCGGCATCCGCCCGGCCGACGTCGTCAACCTGGAGCCCGGCACCGGCGGGTTCCCGGAGAGCGTCATCGACATGCTCAGCGGCGGGCTCGGCTGGCCGTCCGGCGGGTTCCCGGAAGCGGTCCAGCGCGTCGTGCTCGGCGAGAAGAAGGCCAAGGAGGCCCAGGCCCTCTTCCGCGCCGACCAGACCGGCAACCGCGCCGCGCCGATCCATCTCGGCAAGCTCCGCAAGGAGCTCTCGGAGAAGTTCAAACGCGAGGTCGGCGACGACGACCTGTACTCGCACCTGATGTACCCGCAGGTCTTCGCCGATTACGCGAAGCACCACGCGACCTACAGCGACGTGAGCGTGCTGCCGACGACGGCGTTCTTCTACGGCCTGCGTCGCGGCGAGGAGATCGCCGTGAGCATCGAGGAGGGCAAGACGCTGATCATCCGGCTCGTCAACGTGAGCGAGGCCGACAAGGACGGCCGCCGGACGGTGACCTTCGAGCTCAACGGCATGACCCGCGAGGCCTTCATCGCCGACAAGAAGGTGGCCCCCCAGACCAAGGCCCGGGTGAAGGCCGACATCGCCGACCCGCTCCAGCACGGCGCGCCGATCCCCGGCCTCGTCACCAGCATCGCCGTCACCGTCGGCCAGAAGGTCGCCAAGAGCGACAAGCTGCTCATGATGGAGGCGATGAAGATGCAGACCACCGTGTACGCCACCGCGGACGGCGTGGTCGCCGAGCTGCACTGCGCCGTGGGCGAGACCGTCGAGAGCAAGGACCTGCTGGTCCGGCTGCGGGCGTAGGCGCGCGAGCGGCCGATCCCGGTAGCCGCCGACGTGACGAGGCGGATTCCGCCCGAGGTAGGGCGGAGCTGCCGCTCCGCCGTGATCTCGCCGGCCGCCAGCGCAGCGTCGCGGGCGGCCCGGACTGCCGGACCGCCGGAACCTCACCACGCCACACCCGGCTGGAGTTTCGGCGGCGCCGCAGCGCCGCCCTACCGGAAGGGTCTCCGCCTCGTCACCTCCGCGGCTACCATCACGCGTTCTCCTCGTCGGGCGCAGCCAGGTTATCAGCATGGAACACGCTGGATTTTGCCTGAACGCAGGCGTCAGCTACTCTTGGCTAAACCCACCACCGCAACGCCAATGCAAACCTTTCGATTTCCGTGCTGCCTCGGCGGGTTGGCATGCCTGCTCAGCACCGCCAGCATCGGATTTTCTGGGACGGCTGCCCCGTTCCGGAACTTGGATTTCCAGTCACCCTACATCCCGGCCCTCAGGGCAGCGGGTCCTGGTGGAGTGGTTCAAGTTAAGGACGCGGTTCTTGGATGGCAGGTGCAAAGAGGCGATGAACCTATGGCGGTGATGTTCTACAACAATTTCTGTCTGACCTGCCCTGGAGCCTCGCTTTACGGCCCGCAGAACCCACTGCGAGGCGACAGTTTCTCCTTCAGCATCAACGCAGGGGCACTATATAATAACCCCGAACCCGTCTATCCCAGTGAAAGCGTCTTCCAGACGGGCGATGTTCCAAGCGACGCGCGCTCGCTCCAGTTCGCCGGCAACATCGGCCCGAGCGTGGATCTGCTGCATGTCTTCCTCGGTGGGCAAGAGCTACAGTTGGTGAAACAGGAACCGGTTGGTTTCGGCTATCGGTTCGGTGCGGACGTCACCGCATGGGCCGGTAAGACCGCCGAGCTCCGCTTCACCATCGAGCCTGGTTTCCAGTCCTTTTTTGGCGGTGCGGGCTTGGGCGACATCCGCTTCTCCCCGGTCGCCTTGGTGCCCGAGCCTTCGACGTGGGCCTTGCTCGGCGTAGGCGGCGTGCTGCTGCTTTGGGCAGCCAAACGTCCTCCGGCAACGTGAGACCTCGGCGGTAAGAACGGTGTGGTTCGATCCGTGCGGATCGGTGTCGAGGCGCCCGCCAAAAAACAAAAGCCGGCGGGCTTGCGCCACGCCGGCTGGCTGAAACCGAATCCGCGGGGCTAGACCTCGCCGCCCTTGCTTACCACCTCCGCCGGCCACGAACGTGAGCCCAAAGTAAGCGTCACATGTAGCGCCGGTATGCACGGTGGGGCATGAGGGTCATGGTGTCGGGGATATGACGTTGATGCCTGGAACGATGACCGCGCTGAAGGTCGACGCGAAGGGGCGGGTTTGGACGCCGGCTGAGAAGCGGGCGGAGATCCTGCGGGAGTTTGACCGAAGCGGTGCGAGCGGGGTGGAGTTCGCGCGGATGATCGGGGTGAAGTATCCGACCTTTGCCGGTTGGCTCCGACGGAGAGGAGCCCGAGTTGCCTGTGCCCGCCGCCGGGGACGTCCCAAGAAGGAGCCCTTGCAGTTCGTGGAAGCGACGATCCCTGGTGGTCCGACGGAACCGTTGGCCGTGGAGCTGCCGCGGGCGGTCCGGGTCCGGATTGCTGCGAGCTGCCAGATCCCGCTTGTCCTCGAACTGCTCCGGAGCCTGGAGTCATGCTGAGTTTTGCCGGGAGCCTGAAGGTGTTCCTGGCGGTGGAGCCCTGCGACATGCGCAAGGGGTTCAACGGCCTGCCGGCCCTGGTCACCGAACGCCTGCAGGAAAGCCCGCAGGGCGGAGCCCTGTTCGTTTTCACCAACAAGCGCCACAACCGGCTCAAGATCCTCTTCTGGGACCGGACGGGGCTGTGGGTCTGCACCAAGCGGTTGGAACAGGGCACCTTCTCCTGGCCGAAGGGCACGGAGGGCACTTCGGCCAAGCTGTCGTTGAGCCCGGAAGCGCTGGGTCTGTTGACCGACGGAGTGGATCTCAGGGATGCGAAGCTGCGGCCCTGGTACCAGCGGGACTGAGCGGCTTTTCGCATCCCTGAACGGCATGCTAAGTGCTCTATCAGAAGGCGTTGCAAACGACGCCACGAGAAGCCGAACTGCTCTCCAGACTGGAGACCGTGGTGTCCGCGCTGGAGGTCTCGCAGCGAGAGAACGCCCTGCTTCGCCAGAAGCTGGACCTGGTCCTGCGGCGGATGTTCGGCTCGGCCAGCGAGAAAGTCTCCAAAGATCAGTTGGAACTCCTTCTGGCCCTCGCCGAGGAACCTCCGGCGCCGGTGACCAAAGAAAAGCCGGTCGCCGCGGCACCCCTGAAAGCGCGTACGGAACGGAGGCAGCGGCTGCCGCAGAACCTGCCCGTGGTGGAGGAGGTCCTGGAACCCGAAGCCGTGAAGGCCGAGCCCGGGCAGTGGCGGCGGATCGGCGAGGAGGTCAGTGAACAGCTCGACTACGAACCGGGCCGCTTCTTCTGCCGCCGCCTGATCCGGCCGAAGTATGTGCACCGCTCCGACCGGGATCTGGCCCCGATCGTGGCGGCGCTGCCGGAACGGTTGTTGGAACGCAGCCTGCCGGCTTCTGGGCTGCTGGCCCACGTGCTGGTGAGCAAGTACTGCGACCATCTTCCCCTGTACCGGCAGGAACGGATCTACACCACCCGGCACGGGGTCCACCTCCCGCGGCAGACCTTGGCCCGGTGGATGGAGCTGGCCGCCGATTGGTTGCGGCCCATCTACCAAGCCATCCGGACCGGAGTGATGGCCGGCGGTTATGTCCAGGTGGACGAGACGCCGGTGGATTATCTCGATCCGGGCGGAGGGAAAACCGGGACGGGCTGGCTCTGGACGGCATCAAGGCCGGGTGGTGATGTCGTCTTCCAGTGGGAGACCAGCCGGGCGGCCTCGTGCGTGGGCAACCTGCTGCCGGCGGACTTCACCGGCACGTTGCAGTGCGATGGCTACGGCGCCTATCCCGTGTTCGCCCGGAACCATCCCCATCCGGTGGTGCTGGCCGGCTGCTGGGCCCACGTGCGCCGGAAGTTCCATGAGGCCCGTGACCAGTCGCCCAAGATCAGCGGCTGGTTCCTCCGCCAGATCCAGCACCTGTACCGC
>CANGMH010000233.1 GCA_947454005.1 Verrucomicrobiota bacterium | reverse complement strand
GGCCATCCGCACCGCGCGCCGGCTGAAGACCGACGACACCCGGGAGGCGCTGATATCGGTTTTCCGCGGCGCGGCCTCGGACAAACTCAAGGTGGAGGCCGTGCGCGGCCTCGCGGACGTGGGTTCGGACGACACCGCGCGGCAACTGCTCGAGAAGTGGACCGACCTCTCGCCGTCCGTGCGCTCCGCCGTCGCGGAGCTGTGCACCACGCGCGGCAACTGGAAGTGGCCCTTCTATCGCGCGGTCGAGAGCGGCACCGTGAAGCGCGGCGACCTGCCGCCCACGGTCATCCGCGCGCTGGCCACGTCGCAGAACGTCAACGAGCGCGACAAGGCGGTGCAGATCTTCGGCAAGGTGCAGGCGTCGAGCGCCGAGAAGCTCAAGGTCATCGCCGCCAAGCGGAAGGTCGTGGTCGACGGCCCGGTGGACATCGCCGCCGGCCACGAGGTGGCGAAGAAGACCTGCTTCATCTGCCACAAGCTCCACGGCGAGGGCGCGGACATCGGCCCCGACCTGACGGGCGTCGGCCGGAGCTCGCTCGACGCGCTGCTGCACAACGTGATCAACCCGAACGAGATCATCGGCCAGGGCTATGAGCAGGTGGAGGTCGAGACCAAGGACGACCAGACGCTGAGCGGGCGCATGACCGAGGACACCGCGACCCACGTGAAGCTCGTCATGGCCGGCCCCAGCGAGGCCGTCGTCGACAGATCCAACATCAAGGCATTGCGCGTCACCGGGAACTCGGCGATGCCCGAAGGCCTGGAGCAGATGCCCGAGGCCGATTTCCGGAACCTGATCTGGTACATCCTCGCGCCGCCCGGCGACGGCCGTCCGCTCACCGACGAACGCAAGAAGGAGCTCATCGCCGCCGGATCCGACCAGGCCTCCGCCGCGCCGGACGGCGAAGGCTCGTCCGATGGGGAATCCGTCGCGCTGTGGAACCCCGGATGGCGCGTCGAGAGCCCCGCCTTCGAGGGCGCGCCGCGGAAATATCCCGAGCTCGCCGGCCAAGCGAACGTGCTGATGACCCATCCGGTCGACGAACGCACGCCTGCCGCGCTGGTGAAGAAGCTGATGCTGCCGGCCGGGCAGAAGGCGACGCTCCGCTTCAAGGTCGCCGCCCACGAGCAAGGCGATTGGGAGCTGCGCATCAAGGCCGACGGCGAGCTGCTGCACCGGCAGACGGTCACCCACGACGGCCCGCGCTGGACGGACGTGTCGCTCGACCTGGCCCGGTTCGGCGGACGCGTGGTCGTCCTCCGGCTGGAGAACGCGGCGAACGGCTGGAGCTTCGAGTGCGGCTATTGGGCCGACCTGCGGATCGACACCGGCGAAGTCGCCGCGCGCCGCTGAGCCGGGACCGAGCGGTGGACGATCCAGGTGCGGTCGTGCCCGCGGCCGGTCCTGGCCGGAGGTCTGCCCTGAGCCGATCGGTTCCCGCACCGGTGCCGTCCGGTGCACCGATACCATGTTCACCTTAGGCCGCTCCGGACCTTAGGACCGAGCCTTATCCCGCACGGGATTGTCGGCAGCGGACGGTTTCGACAACGTGAGAGCGTTGGATCGAGAACAGATGAACGACTACGATAAAACGCTGCCCGCGGCCGATGAGTTCAAGGACACTTCGAAACGCTTCGTCTGGATGCTCGCGATCCTGGGGGTCGTCGTGCTGACCGGGATCTTCACCGGACGCCCGGTCTACCGTTTCGTCAAGGCCCAGCGCGCCTTGTCGATGTTGCCGCAGGCCGAGGAAGACCTCCGGTCCGGGAACGCCGACCGGCTCTCCGAGGCCGGCCGGGTCGTGCGCACGGTGGTCGGGCTCGCGCCGACCGAGCCGAAGGTCCTGCGACTCGTGGCCAACTATTGCTCCAGGGTCGGTTCCGCCGAGGCCCTCAACTATTGGCAGCTGCTGGTGGCCACGCCGGAGGCCACCCGCGAGGACCACTTGGGCTATCTGGAAGCCTGCGCGGCCTTCAACCGGAACGACCTGGCCGGTCCTCATCTCCAGGGACTGCTCAAGGACGCACCGGCCGATCCCGATTATCTCCGGATCCACGTGCGTTGGGTCCGCAACACCGGGTCCTTGGCCGAGGCCATCACGGCGGCGCGCGGATGGGTGCGGCTCAAGCCTGAGGACCAGGAAGCCCAGTTCGCCCTCGGCTCCTTCTTGAGCGGCGCGGCGTCGGCGGAGGAACGGGGGGAAGGTCGCCGGATCCTTTGGGGGTTCGCGGTCGGCCAAGGAACGTTCCGGGACGCATCGGTCGATGTGCTCGCCTCGGGCGCCGAACCGGGCAAAGAGCTCTCCGACCCCGAGTGCCGGATCCTGCTCAAGTCGCTGGCCGGACGCGCCGACCGCCGGACGACGGTCCTGGGCCTGCAGCTGCGGTTGGAGCCGGAGCGTCGCGCCGAGCTGGTGGCCGAGATGGCCAGGACGGCTTTGGCGGACGGGTCGCTCCCCGCGCTGGCCGAAGCGGCCGCTTGGTTCGCGGACCGAGGGGACCTCACCCGCGTGCTCGAGATGCTTCCGCCGGAGAAGATAGGAAAACAGACGGCGCTGGTGACGGCCCGGTTGCAGGCGCTGATGGAGCTGGGCCGGCTCGACGAGGTCCAGCCGTACCTTGATATGACCGACCCACCGGTCGAGGCCTACATGCTCCACTGCCTGCGGGCCTCCGCCGCGCTGAAGAGTTCCCGCCCGCAACTCGTGCTCGGGCACTTCGAGAACGCCATCGCCGCGTGCAGCAACCAGCCCTCTCGGCTCCAGTTCGTCGCCGGCTACGCCGAGCGGGTGGGACAACCCCGCGCCGCGATCGCCGCCCACGAGAGCCTGATGCGCTGGCCGCAGCTGATCCAGCCTTCGGGGCGCGAGATCCTCCGGCTGGCCAAGCCGCTCTACGACACGCGGCTCGTCGCGGGCACGCTCCGGCGGCTTTCACAGGCCATGCCGGCCGACGACTCGCTTTTCACCGCCGACACCTACTACGGATTGCTGATCGGCGAACCCCGGCCCGAGGCCCGGTCCCGGCTATCCCGGCTGATGGCGGCGGATCCGAAGGATTTCACCTTCCCGTTCCTGCTCGCGCTCGACGAGTTGCGCCACGGCGAGCCCGCGAAGGCCTTGGCCCTCATGGAAGGGTCCGACGTGGATTGGACCAAAGCCGAACCGCGCGTGAAAGCCGTCTACGTCGCCGCGCTCGGGGCGGGCAACCAGCGCGAAGCCGCCAGGCAGATGGCCCGCCGCATCGACCTCGAGGCCCTGACCGCCGAGGAACGGCAGCTCATCAAAGAGTGGCTCTGACCGGGGACCTGGCGCGGACAAGACGCCATGCCCATGGAAAAGCGGCAGGCCCCGGAGGTTCCTGCCGCCTGATTTTCTGGACGACGACGCCGATGCCGGCACCGGCCGTTCAACGCTGGATGCGCGCCGAACCGCCCTTCGCGAACGCCCGCACCTCTTCCTCGGTCGCCATGGTGGTGTCGCCGTGGTAGCTGGTGAGCAGCGCGCCATGGGCCCAGCCCAGCTTCACCGCCATCTCCTCGCTCTCGCCCGCGAGCAGACCGTGGATGAATCCCGCCGCGAAGCCGTCACCGCCGCCGACGCGGTCCAGGACGTCCAGCTCGCAGGTCGGCGCGACGTAGTTCTTGCCGTCGATCCAGGCGACCGCGCTCCAGCTATGGCGGTTCGTCGAATGCACCTCGCGGAGCGTCGTGGCCACGGCCTTGACATGCGGATGCTGCGCGACGACGCGGCCGATCATGTCGAAGAACGTCCCCGTATCGAGCTTCGAGGCGGCGGCCACCTCCGGACCGGCGACCCCGAGGCCCTTCTGCAGGTCCTCCTCGTTGCCGATGATGACGTCGACGTGCTCCATGATCCGGCGGAGCGTGGCCACCGCCCGCTCGCCGCCGCCGAAGACCTTCCAGAGCTTGGCGCGGAAGTTCAGGTCGAACGACGTCACCGCGCCCGCCGCGTGCGCGGCCTTCATGCCCTCGATGATCAGCTCCGGCGTGGTCGGCGAGAGCGAGGCGAAGATGCCGCCGCTGTGGAACCACCGCACGCCGCCCGCGAAGATGGCCGGCCAGTCGAAATCCCCGGGCTTCAGCTGCGCCGCCGCCTCGTTGCAGCGGTTGTAGAAGACGACCGGCGCGCGCACGCCCTTGCCTTGGTCGCTGTAGACCGTCGCCATGTTCGGGCCGGTCACGCCGTCGTGCTCGAAGCGCCGGTAGAACGGCCGCACGCCCATCGCGCGCACCCGCTCCGCGATCAGGTCGCCGATCGGGTAGTCCACCATCGCGGACACGATGCCGGTGCGGCGGCGGAAGCAGTCCGACAGGTTGGCGGCGACGTTGAACTCGCCGCCGCTGACGTGGATCTGGCACTGCGTCGCCTTGCGGAACGGGACGATGCCGGTGTCGAGGCGGTGGACGAGAGCGCCGAGGGACACGAGGTCCAACGCGCCTTCCGGACGGAGATCGAGGCCGTATTTCATGGGTCTTGCTTCAGGATATGGACATCCGGACGGACCGGCGCGCGTTCCCGACGATCCCGGGCCGGGCTCCTCGGGAAGGCAGCCGGCCCACGGCGATCAGCGGAAGCGGCGGCAGCCGAGGACGTGAGGCGGGGAGGATAAATGGCGTCCGGATGCCGCCAACACAGAAATCGGATCCCGCGCGACGCGGAAAAAGAAGCCCGCCGGCTCCCCTCCTTCACCCTTCACCCTTCACCCTTCACCCTTCACCCTTCACCCTTCGTTCTTCCCTGCCCTGGATCTCGGCGATCGCCCACGCGGCGTGCTCCGCGATGAGCGGCTCCGGATCCTGCGCCGCCGTCCTCAAGGCCGGCAGCGCATCCGGTCCGCCGACGTTGCCCAACGCGACACAGACGTTCCGCAGAAGGCCGCGCCGTTTGGTGCGCAGCACGGGCGTGCCGGCGAACCGCGCCTTGAAGGCCGCCGCGTCGAGCGCGAGGAGCCCGAGGAGGTCCGGCCCGTCCAGGTCGGTCCGCGCATGGGCCTTCATCAACCGGCCTTCGCGGGCGAAACGGTTCCATGGGCACGCCGCCAGGCAATCGTCGCATCCGTAGATGCGGTCGCCGATGAGCGGACGCAACCCGACCGGGATGCCGCCTTTCAGCTCGATGGTGAGGTACGAGATGCAGAGCCGGGCATCGAGGCGGAAGGGCTCCGGCAACGCGCCGGTCGGGCAGGCCCCGAGGCATCGCGAGCACGAGCCGCATCGGTTGCGGGCCGGCGGGTCCGGATCCAGCTCCAGCGTCGTGAGGATCTCCGCGAGGAAGAACCAGTTGCCGAGCGGGCGGGAGACGAGGTTGGTGTGCTTGCCGACGAAACCGATCCCGGCGCGTTGCGCGAGGTCGCGCTCCAGCACGGGGCCCGTGTCCACGTACCACAGCGACCGCGTCCCCGGCCCGCCGAGGGCGTCGATGAAGTCGCTCAACTGGCGCAACGGCCCGGCGAGCACGTCGTGGTAATCCGCGTGGCGCGCATAGCGCGCGACGGTCCCGGTCTTCCCGGTCGCCGGCGGAACCCAGGCGCTTCCCTCGTCCGCCGACGCGCCGCCGTGGTAGCTCGCCGCGAGCACGACCACGCTGCGGATCCCTGGCAGGACCTTGTCGGGCGCGACGCGTTTCTCGGCGTTCCGGGCGATCCAGGCCAACTCGCCGTGGCGACCCTCCGCGATGGCCTCGAGCAACCGCGGCGCGCTCTCCGGCGGCGCGGCGGAGGTGACCCGGCACGCGTCGAACCCCAGCTCGGCGGCCCGGCGTTGGACGGCTTCCTTCATGCGCGCCGGTTCACCCGCGCTCCGCGACGGCCCGCCGGAACGAGTTCGCGATGTGCCGCGCCGTCTCGAGCGGCGCGCGGAAATCGACGCCGACCATCACGTCGGCCTGTTTGTAGGCCGGTGCACGCGCATCGAGCATCTCGCGGATCCTGGCCAGCGGGTCCGGCGCCTGGAGCAGCGGCCGGTGCGATTGGTGCCGGACGCGCTCGAAGATCACCTCGGGCGAGGCCCAGAGGCAGGCGACGAGCGCATGCGCCTTGAGGCTCTCCATGTTCGCCGGGGCGACGACCAGCCCGCCGCCGGTCGAGACCACCGTCCGGCGGAGCGTCTCCATCTCCTTCACCAGGCCCGCCTCGAGCGCGCGGAAGGCCGGCTCGCCGTCCGTCGCGAAGATCTCCGCGATGCGCCGTCCCGTGCGCTGCTCGATGACCTTGTCGGTGTCGATGAGGTCGAACTGCATCAGCTCCGCCAGCAGATGGCCCACCGTGGACTTGCCCACGCCCATGAACCCGACGAGGGCGATGTTGTGGAACTGGCGTTGCGGCGGCACACGCGCAGCTTGGACCGGGACGCCCGGGATTTGAACGCCGGATTTCGCCGCGGTCACGTCGCCGGCACGAAGCGCTGGCCGGCCAACGACGCCGCGAACAGGCCGAGGAACACCAGGCCGGTGCCGAACGACGGCGCGACGGCGAGCCAATCCACGAGGCAGATGCCCGCCAACAGGCCCGCGACGGTGAGACCGAGGTTGCGGTTGCCCGCGGCGAAGGTGTGGCGCAGGCACCAAACGGTCCAACCGGCCAGCAACGCGCCGATCGCCAGCGCGCGGAGCCGCCAATCGCCGTCGTCGACGAGCGCGGCCAGGCACAACGGCAGCGCCAGCAGCGCCAACGGCCAGCGGGGCAGCGCGCCCGTGGTGCTCTCGCGCTTGGCGACATGGCTCAGGCCGACGATCCATCCGGCCAACGCGACCGCGCTCCAGATGCCGAGGCCGGTGACGCCAGCGCCGCCCGACGACACCGCGGCGAGGAAGAGGAAGAACCGGCACGCCGCCATCAGCACCGGCGAGAAGGCGACCGCCTTGTGGACCGCGTCGTACACGAGCACGGAGACCACGAGCAACGTCGCCAGCACCGCGGTCGTCCAGCCGAGCACCGCGAGCGACAGCCAGCCGGCGAAGAGCATCCCGCCTCCGAGCCTCCACACGAGCGCCTCGTCGATGGCGCCGTTCGGGATGGGACGTTCCCGACGGAACTGGCGGTCGAACGACGCGTCGAAGGCGTCGTTCAGGTACATGCCGCCGATGTAGGCCAGCGACCCGCCGAAGGTGAGCACGGCCAGCCGGGTCCACGACCCGCCGC
>CANGMH010000232.1 GCA_947454005.1 Verrucomicrobiota bacterium | reverse complement strand
GGCGGCGACCCCTACATCTTCGGCCGGGGCGGCGAAGAGGCCGAGGAGCTGGCGGACGCGGGCGTGCCGTTCGAGGTCGTGCCCGGCATCTCCTCCACCTTCGCCGCGCCCAACTACGCCGGCATACCGGTCACGCACCGCGACCACTGCTCCACCTACCAGGTCATCACCGGGCACGAGGACCCCACGAAACCGGACTCCGGCCTCGATTGGGCGCAGATCGCGCGGATGCCCGGCACCAAGGTGGTCCTCATGGGCGTCGAGCGCATCCGCCAGATCGCGGCGGAGCTCGTCGCGAACGGGATGGCCGCCAAGACGCCGGTCGCCATGGTCCGCTGGGGCACGACCGGCCGGCAGAAGACGATCACCGGCACGCTGGCGACCATCGCCGAAGTGGTGGACTCCGAGAAGTTCACCGCGCCGGCCGTCACCATCATCGGCGACGTCGTGTCGTTGCGGAAGAAGCTCAACTGGTTCGAGCGCCGCCCGCTGTTCGGACGGCGCGTCGTGGTGACGCGCACGCGCGAACAGGCGAGCCAGCTCAGCCGCCAGCTCGCCGAGCAGGGCGCCGAAGTGATGGAGATCCCGACCATCAAGGTGGTCCCGCCCGAGGACCGGCAGCCGCTGCTCGAGGCGATGGGCGCCCTCGGGGAATACGATTGGGTCGTGTTCACCTCGCCCAACGGGGTCACGGCGTTCTTCGAGTACTTCTTCAAGGCGTTCGACGACATCCGCGTGGTCGGACGGCTGCGCTTCGCCGCCGTCGGGCCGGCCACCGAGGCGAAACTGAAGGAGCTGCACCTCGCGGTGGACGCGATGCCGGAGGAATACGTCGCCTCCAAGGTCGCCGCCGCGATCGCCAAGGTGGACGACGTGGAGAACCTGCGCATCCTCTGCCTCCGCGCCGAAGTGGCCAACCCGGACCTCGTCGCCAAGCTCGAGGAGCTCGGCGCGATCGTGGACGACGTCGCCTGCTACCGCACCGTCCCGGAGACCGAGGACGTCAACGGCGCCGCCGCGAAGCTCGTCGAGGAAGGCGCGGATTGGGTCACCTTCACCAGCGCGTCGACGGTCGAGAACTTCCACGCGCGCTTCGACCTGCCGGCGCTGCTCAAGCGGTTCCCGGCGCTGAAGACGCTCTCCATCGGGCCCGAGACGAGCAAGGCGCTCGCCGCGCTCGGCCTGGAGCCGACCGCCGAGGCCAAGCCGCACAACCTCGACGGCATGGTCAAGGCGCTGGAACGCGCCGCGGCGAAGGCGAAATGATCCTGTCGGGACGCGTGGCCTCTGTCCCGAGGAGGATCAGCCCGGCACGACGACGCGCAGCGCCCGCGGCCGCAACGTGAAGGTCGCCGGCAAGGAACCCACGTTGTCGCCTTCGAGATGGAACGGCATCGGGGTCGCCGAGGTCATCGTCAAGGTGCGGGCCGCGAGGTGCACGGCGTCCGGGGAATCCGCGAACCGGTCGAACCAGAGCGCGGCGAACACCTTCAGCGCGACCGTCCAGGTCATCTTGGGGACGACCATGGCGTCCAGCTTCCCGTCGTCCATGCTGGCGCGGGGGAAGACCGGATAACGTCCGCCCAGGAAGCGTCCGTTCCCGACGCAGACCAGATGCCCGGTCAACGTTCGCCCGTCGGCCTCGATGGTGACCTCCGGGCGCGGCCCGCGCATCGCGAGCAGCGAGGCCCAGACGTAGGCGAGCACGCCGAACTTCTTCTTCAGCTCCCAATCGACGAGGCCGAGGGCCCGGGAATCCAGGCCCGCGCCGGCCATCTGAGCGAAGCATCGCCGCTCACGCCGGCCTTCCGGACCGGATTCCGCCATCGGCAGGTCGATGAGCCGCTCGTGCCCCGCTTGCACGACCCGCCATGCGGCGGCGAGGTCGGCCGGGATCCCGAGCTCCTTGGCGAAGACGTTGACCGTGCCCAGCGGCAGGACGCCGAGACGCGCCTTGGCCAATCCGTCGCGCGCCGCGACCAGGCCGTTGAGCACCTGGTTCACGGTGCCGTCGCCTCCGGCGGCAACGAGCGTGGTGCAACCCGCCTCGACGGCGGTCGCCGCTTGTCCGGACGCGGCGTCGGGACCGGCGGTGGGGATGAGCTGGATGCCGGGACCCAGCTCCGCCAAGCGGGACCGGAAGCGGCGCGCTTTGTCCCCGCGGGCGGTCGGGTTGAAGATGACGCACGTCATCGCGCGGCCCGGCGGCTCACTTGCCCGGCAGGCGGAGGAAGTATTCCTGCGAACGGTCGCTGGCCGACACCCGCTGGGGCGTGCCGGGATAGGTGTAGTCGAACCGGTAGCGGTACGGCACCGAGGTGGCGTCCGACGGCAGCGGCACCTTGGCCTCCCACCGGTCGGACGTGTTCGGGATGCGCGTCATCGGGAAGAAGTTCGTGCCGATGGTGACGTAGGCGCGGACATCGGGGTTGTTGGCGCCCGTGCGCGGGCTGGACCACTGGACCTCGAACAGATGCACGTTCTCCGGCGCCGGCGGCACCGAGCGCGGCGTGAGGTTCACGTAGCTGGGCGCGCACCCGGCGACGACGGCCGCGAAAGCGACGGAAAGGACGGACTTCTTCACGGGCGGGAGCATGGCGGGCCGCACCGGGGCCAGCAACCGGAGAAGTTCCCGCGGCCCGGCACGGACCCCTCCGCCCCGCCCTTGCGCCTCCGGGATGGAACTTTCCCCGCCGTCCGGGTATGCATCGCCGCAACGTCATGCCGCAGTTCACCTACAAAGCCCGCCGCCGCTCCGGCGAACTCATCGAGGGCTCGCTCGATGTCGCTGACCGTCCGGCCGCCCTCGGTCAGATCGCGAAGCTCGGGCTGTACCCCTTGGTGGTCGAGGCGGCGAAGGGCGGCGCGCGCGCGGCGGCGAAGGCCGGCGGAGAAACCGGCGCCAAGGCCGGGACGGGGCTGCGCTTCTTCAGCAGCCGGCGCCGGAAGCCGAAGCTGCAGGAGATGGCCACGTTCACCCAGCAGCTGGCCAACCTGCTCAAGGCCGGCATGCCGCTGACCATGGCTCTCCAGAGCATGAGCAGCCTCAGCTCCAAGGGCATCCCCGGCGAGGTGCCGAGACAGCTCAAGCAGGACGTCACCGAAGGCCGCTCGCTCTCCGACGCGATGGCCAAGCAGCCCGACGTCTTCCCGCCGATCGTCGTCAACATGGTCCGCGCGGGCGAGCAGAGCGGCGCGCTGGAGGAGGTGCTCCGGCGGCAGGCGGCCCACTTCGAGCGCTTCGCCGACGTGCAGGCGAAGTTCAAGTCGGCGATGATCTATCCGCTCGTCGTCTGCCTCGTGGGCGTCGCGCTGGTGGTGTTCTTCATGACCGTCATGCTCCCGAAGTTCATGACGCTCTTCGAGAGCATCCAGGGGCTCGAGCTCCCGGCGACGACCAAGCTGCTCATCGACACCAGCCGGTTCATCACCACCTGGTGGTGGCTGTTCCCGATCGTGGGCGTCGTCGGCATGATCCTGTTCCAGCGATACCACGCCACCGCGGACGGACGCCGGTCGATCGACCGCTTGAAGATGAAGGTCCCCATCTTCGGCGCCGTGGTGAAGCTGAACCTGTTCGGCCAGTTCGCGCGCACGCTCGGCACCTTGCTCAAGAACGGCGTGCCCGTGCTGCAGGCGCTGCGCATCACCGAGCAGATCATCCCCAACGTCGTGCTCGCCGAGGCGATCGCCAAGACCCGCGAAGGCGTAACCGACGGCAAGACGCTCGCCCAACCGCTCGCCAAGAGCGGCCTCTTCCCCCAGCTGATGATCGACCTCCTCAAGATCGGCGAGGAGACGGGCGACATCCCGGGCTCGCTGGAGAACGTGGCCGAGACCTACGAGCGCGAGCTGACCCTGGCGCTGCGCGCGATGACGAACCTGATCGAGCCCCTGATGATCGTCGGCATCGCCGTGATCGTCGGCTTCCTGCTGATGAGCGTGATGTCGGCGATGTTCGCCATCACGCAGAGCATCCAACGATGACGCGCGGAGCGGACAGAGGAGCGGAGCCCGGCGGCCCGGAGGCGCGCGCCCGGCATCGCGCCGGGTTCACCCTGATCGAGCTGATGGTCGCCATCAGCATCGGGGCGCTGATGATGATGATCGCCATCCCCGCCCTCCGCGCCGCCACCAAGCCGCCGCTGGTCCGGGCGACGAACGACTTCCTCGAGGCGTGTCGCGAGGCGCGTTCGAGGGCCATCCTCACCGGCCGCGCGATGCAGGTCGTCGTCTTCGCCGACGAGCAGGCCACCGGCATCCGCGTCGAGCCGTCCACCATGCGCGAAGCCGGCGGGCCGCTGCCGTCCGACGCGCGCCCGGGCCGCGAGGACGGCAAGCCGTTGTTCCATTCCGAGCTGCCGGACGACGTGGCCTTCCGCCGCCTGATGATCAACGGGCGCGACGCCGTGGCCGGCGTGGACGACGCCGCGGCGATCCGCTTCTACCCGAACGGCACCTGCGACGCGCTCGATGCCGAGCTCCAATGGCAGCGCCGCGAGGTCCGGCACATCACGTCCGAGCTGATCACCGGGTACCTCACCGTGGAGGACATCCGATGACCGCCTCCCCGCGCGCGGAGCGTCGACCGGAAGCGGCGTTCACCTTGATCGAGGTCGTGGTGGCCGCGGCCGTGCTGGCCATCGCCCTGATGGGGATCCTGCTGGTCTGCTCGTCCACCATCCGCAACGCCCGCGCGCTGGAACGGGTCCACGTCGAGGCGAGCAGCCTCGCCGCCGAGCTCTCCCTCACCAACCGGCTGGAGGAGGGCATCACGTCGGGCGATTTCGGCGAGTTCCATCCCGGCTACAGCTGGGAACGGGAGATCACCCAGGTGCAGACCAACGGCCTGTTCCGCGTCGACTTCCTCGTCTGGTCGGATTTCGACCGTTCGACCACGGAGTCCAAGATGAGCATCCTGCTCTTCCGGCCGGAATCCGCCCAACGCTCGCTGCGATGAACACCCCCGGCGACAACCGACCCGCCGCTCCGGGCACCGCGCCGCGGCCGCACCGCGCCTTCACGCTCGTGGAGGTGATGGTCGCGATGGCCGTCTTCGCCCTGGTGCTCGTGTCGCTGTTCGGGACCTGGCGCATCGTGATGCAGAGCGCGGATTCCACGATGAAGCTGGCCGCGCACGCCCAGCGCTCGCGCATGGCCATCCAGACCTTGGACCAGGCGCTCACCGGCGCGCAGCTTTTCCAGGGGAACGCCGCCCTCTATTCGTTCATCGCGGACACCAGCGGATCGTTCGCCGCGCTGAGCATCGCCACGAGCCTCAGCGGATCGTTCCCGGGCAACGGCTACTTCCACGGCGAGCGCCTGCGCCGGGTGACCTTCGTCGTGGACCAGGACAACCAGCTGGTCCTCCGGCAGAATTCCCTGCTCGCGCCCGACGACCGCGATTTCGAGTCGTATCCCATCGTGCTGGCCAAGGAAGTGAGCGTCTTCCAGCTCGAGTTCTGGGACGGCCGCCGCGGCGAGTACATCCCTGAGTGGCTGTCCACCAACCAGCTGCCGCAGGTCGTCCGCGTGACCTTGGGCTTCGGTTCGCAAGGCCGTTATTCCAAGCGTCCGGCCGAGCTGGTGTCGCGCGTCGTGCGCATCCCCTCGAGCGCGGTCGGGGCCGCGGGCGCCCCGCCCCGCTGAAGGACCGGACCCCGGACCCAGATGCATCTCGCCCATCCCCATCGTCCGTTCGGCCACCGCCGCGGCATCGCGCTCATCATCGTGATGCTGATGGTGCTCGCGATGGGGATCGCGGCCGGGATCCTCGCCTATTCGATGAAGGTCGAGACCAAGCTGGCGACCAACACCTCCGCCAGCGGCGAGCTGGAATGGCTGGGCCTCTCCGGCGTCGAGTTCGCCAAGTGGGTCCTCGCCGAGCAGCAGCGCATCCCGGGAGAGCAGGGCTACAACGGGCTCAACCAGTTCTGGGCCGGCGGGCCCGGCGGCAACGGCAACCGCATCGGCGAACTCATGGAGGACCCGTTCGAAGGGATCTCGCTCAAGGACATCACCGTCGGCGACGGCCATCTCTCGATCGAGATCGTCGACCAGGAGCGCAAGCTCAACATCAACCAGGCCGACCCGCTCGCGTTGGAGGCCGGTCTGGGCATGGCCGGGGCCGGGGCCTCGGAAGCCGCCCAGATCAACGCGGCCCTGACCGATTGGCGCGACCGCGACGACCACCCCACCGCCGGCGGCGGCGCGGAGAGCACCGACTTCTACCTCAACCTCGACCCGCCCTATCGCGCCAAGAACGGCCCCATCGACGACATCGGCGAGCTGCTCAAGGTCCGGGGGATCACACCGGAGCTGTTCTTCGGACAACCATCCGACCGCGGCCCCCTGCGCGGTATCGACCGGCTCCGGCACGACGACGTCGATGTCGTCTCCGCGGGGCTGGTCGACCTGTTCTGCGCCATCTCGGCCGGCCAGATCAACATCAACACCGCTTCGCTGCCCGTGTTGACCATGGCCTTCCGCGGCGACCGCATCATGGCCCGCCAGATCGTGCAGGCGCGGGCCGGTCCCGACGGCGCGGACGGCACGGCGGACGACGAGCCCGCCCGGAATCCCGGCGACATCAACCGCCTGATGGGACCTGCCGCGGCCCCCGGCGGCGCGGCTCCGCCTCCGCCGCGCTTCATCACGATCAGCACCACCTTCGAGATCCGCATCGAGGCGGCCTACGGACGGGCCAAGCGGCACTACGTCGCCCTGATCCAACGCCGGAGCGCCCGGGATTTCCAGACCTTGGTCTTCCGCGAGCGTTGATCCGGCCACGCCGCGCCGGACAAAGGCCGCCCCGCGCGTGCACATCACTTAGGACCTCCCGACGAGCCGGATACCGCGGGAAAGCATGGTCGGATCCCAGAAGAAACCTACCACGACCCTTATCACCGGCGAACCGGCCCATCGAAATCTTAAGCAACATACCTAAATATAGCCTCCCGTCCGCCGACGTAAGAAGTTTGACTGATTCCTCGGCTGACATCCAATCTACGGACGGTTGGACTGATGACCGGGCGGTCCCGGCATCGATTTCGCGGATTTTTATCTTCGTGGCTTTGAGAAACAACAACACCGGACGGAATCTGCTTCTTGCGGCCGCGGGTCTTGCGCTGGCGATGTCGGCGCGGGGCGCGACGATCGTGCAGACCTTC
>CANGMH010000231.1 GCA_947454005.1 Verrucomicrobiota bacterium | reverse complement strand
GTTTCGGTGCCTGCAGGCCGTGACCTTGACCAGACCTCCTTCCTCGATGCCGTCTCGGTGACCGCCGTGCCTGAGCCGGGCGAGACGGCGGCTGTCGTCGGGCTCGGGCTGGGCGCATTTGCCTTGCTGCGCCGGAACCGGAAAGCAGCAGCCCGCTGATCCGCGATAACGTCTGTCAGTCTCGAACTCGAACCGGCGGACATGGGGCATCTCCTCAGGTCCGCCGGTTTTGTGTATCGGGGAAATCGGTTGTCGTCCGCTCTCCTGTTAGGCCACATTTCTGCACCTGTTGTGAACATTTTCGCCAACCAATTGCGGAGGGTTCACTTATACATCCTTTTGGGTTTCGTTGCGGCGTTCAGCGCTCTGACCTTCTGGGCGTTGTTCCAACAGTCACCATCCGATTGGCGCGACAACCACAATCTCGCGGCCACATCATTGACTGTCCTAGGCCCGTTCACCGGCGCGGTAGCCCGGCCTTCCCAGGCCAGTTGCTGGAGATTTGCTTGGGGATTGTTCCCGTACTGCGCCGGGATTCTTTCGCTGGCGGTTCTCTTCCAGTTCATCCGATTGCCGCTCAAGCGCGGCGCCAAGGCGACGCAGATCGTTTTGTGGGTGCTGGGTTTGCTGGGGTGGTTTGGCGGCGGCGTTGTATCTTTGATGTTCGCACTCTCGTGACCATGCTGACCAACAATGCGCTGCATCGAATCCGGCGAGAGCGTCCTGGTTGCAATCGTGGCGTCCCGTGGGCCGGGTCGCTGAGCTTGGATCGTTACGAGTCCTCGCATATCGGATTCATCAACCATCATCGGAGGGCGATCTATGGACACCACTGACATCGGAGGCATTTTCGGCAGCGTCCTCGGCATCCTTGGAGGAGTTGTCGGGACCTACTTCAGCATCAGGAACACCAACAGCCGCCGTGAGCGGCGCTTCGTGATCCGTGCCGCCATCGTTGTGTGGATGGCGTTGGGGCTGACGGCGCTGGCGGTGTTCTATCGGCCGGCCTTGCGGACGTGGGCCTGGGTGCCCATCTGCCTCATGGTTGTCGTCGGTGTCCCTCTCGGGAATCGGCTACAAGAGAGGATCCGACGAGAGGAGGCCCGGAAGTGATGCCTGACCACGCGCTCCAGAGGATCCGGCTATCGCGTTCAGTCAACGCCGGGCGCCAAAGGTGGGCCGGACGTGACGGCCTATAGGATGGCCTACATGGAAGCGAAGTGGGGTTCCGCCTTGCGACGAAACCCCTGTAGATACTGGTGCACCGGGAGGGACTCGAACCCCCAACCATCTGATCCGAAGTCAGGAGCTCTATCCAATTGAGCTACCGGTGCGACCGGCGTGTTTTGAAACACGGCGGCGCAGCGAAGGCGAGCCGGAAATCGAGGCCCGGCGGCGTCCGCACCCCCCTTGGAGGGCCGGTCGTCTGGCGCTCAGACCGCGGTGGCGGCCAGTTGGCGCGCCAGACGGATCGCCGCCTCCATGCTCGATGGATCGGCCAGGCCCCGGCCGGCGAGGTCGTAGGCGGTGCCGTGGTCGGGCGAGGTCCGGATGAAGGGCAAGCCGAGCGTCCAGTTCACGCCGGTGTCGAAGGCGACCATCTTCAACGGCACCAGGCCTTGGTCGTGGTACATGGCCACGACCGCGTCGAAATCACCGCGGAAGACCTGGTGGAACAAGGTGTCCGCCGCCGAAGGTCCGTGGCAATCCACGCCGCGCGACCGCGCCAAGACGACAGCCGGCGCGATGATGTCGATCTCTTCGCGTCCCATCCGGCCGCCTTCCCCGGCGTGCGGATTGAGACCGCACACGGCGACCCGACGGCGTGCCAGGCCGAGCCGCGCGCAGGCTTCGGCGGCCAGCTCGATGGTCTGGGCGACCCCTCCGATGGTGAGCGCGGCGGCGACGTCCTTGAGCGGCAGGTGCGTGGTGGCGATCGCCACGCGCAACCATCGGCCGCGGTCGTCGTGGCCGAGCAGCATCATCGCGGTGCGCGGCGCGGCGGCGAGGTCGCTGAGGAACTCGGTCTGGCCGACGAAGGGTTGTCCGGAGCGGAGCACGGCCTCCTTGCTGACCGGCGCGGTGACGATCCCGGCGAGCTCGCCGGCGAGGGAGAGGCGGGCGCCTTCGCGCAGCCAGCGGACGGCGGCCAGCGAGGCCTCGGGTGCTCCGGCCGGAAGGTCGCGCGGCAGCGGTGCGGTCCCGGGGTCGTGGACGTACACGCGGCTGGCGACCTCGGCGCGGTCGCTCCAGCGGGGCAGATCGGCCTCGACGCCGAGCAGGCCGCACAGCTCGCGCACGACGCCGTTGTCGCCGATCAGGACGTAGCGGGTGTCCTCGTCGGCGACGACCTCGCGGGCGACGGCGCGGAGCGCGACCTCGGGGCCGATGCCGGTGATGTCGCCGAGGGTGATCCCGAGCGCGCGCATCGGCCTCAATCGGAGTTCGGATACGAGCCGAGCACCTTCACGAAGCTGCAGTGCTGGCCGAGCATGGCGATGGCCTTGGCGACCTTGGGCTCCTCGGCGTGGCCGTCGCAATCGACGAAGAAGAAGTATTCCCAGGCCTTCCGCTTGCTGGGGCGCGACTCGATCTTGGTCATGTTGATGCGGAAGCGGCGGAAGGGCGCGAGCGAGCGGTGGAGCGCGCCGGCCTCGTCGCGGATGCTGAACATGAGGCTGGTGCGGTCGGTGCCCTTGCCGCTCGGCGGCGGGCACTGGTGTCCGAGCACGAGGAAGCGGGTGGCGTTCGCGGCGTTGTCCTGGATGTCGTGCTCGAGCACGGGCAGGGAATACTTCTCCGCGGCGAAGACGCCGCAGATGGCGCCGGCGGTCTTCTCCTTGGCGGCGAGCTCGGCGCTGCGGGCGTTGGAGCTGGTCTCGATCAGCTCGGCGAGGGGGAGATGACGGTGGATCCAGCCGCGGCACTGCGCGAGCGTCTGCGGATGGACGTAGAGCTTCTGGATGCCCTCGCGCTTGCCGGCGCTGACGAGGCAATGGCGGATGGGGAGCACGACCTGCGCGACGATCTTGAGGTCGCTGTCGACGAACATGTCGAGCGTGTGGGTGACGACGCCCTCGGTGGAGTTCTCGACGGGCACGACCCCGTAATCGGCGCGCTTCTTGGCGACCTCGTGGAAGACATCGGCGATCGTCTTCTGCGGCACGTAGCGCAGGCTGGACCCGAACCGCCGCATGGCGGCCTCGTGGGTGTAGGTGGCCTCGGGCCCGAGGTAGGCGATGGCGAGGCTCTTCTCCAGCGACAACGAGGCGGACATCACCTCGCGGTAGATGGCGCGCAGGCCGGCGTGGGTGATGGGGCCCTTGTTCAGCTTGGTGACCTTCTGGAAGACGGCGCGCTCGCGCTGCGGCGCGTAGATCTCTTGGCCGGCCTTGACCTTCAAGGCGCCGATCTCGAGCACGTGCTTCGTGCGCTCGTTGATGAGCTTCACGATCTGCGCGTCGAGGGCGTCGATGGCCTGGCGGTGCTCTGGCAGGGACATAACGGGCGGATCATGGCGGACCGACGGCGACGCGGCGAGGCGGAAAGGGGGCGTCGTCGGGCGTCGCAGCTCAACGCGGACGGCGGAGCGACCGGGCCTCGACGTAGTTGCCGACGCAGTGGGCGAGGCTGCCCTTGGCCCCGTGCCAGTCGGTCTTCCCGAGGGCGGCGTAGAGCAGGAGCTTCGCGCCGCGCACGACGACGCCTCCCAAGCTGGGCGAATGCGGCGTGATCAAGCGGGCCATGGCGCGGTAATCCACGCGGCCCTTCCGGTAGAACGCGGCCATGGGACGTCGCGAGATGTAGAGCACCTCGGCGGCGTGGACGGCGGCGATGGAGTGCCCTTGGCGCAGCGCCCACAGGTACCATTCGAGGTCCTCGCCGCCACCGATCTGCTCGTCGAACGGATGCGCCTGCCACAGCTCGCGGCGGTACAGCGAGTTCGGGTTCCCGGCGCCGAAACCGAAGCCATGGGTGAAATCGCCCAGCTCGTAATGGGTGACACCCCCCGGCAACCCGCGGTCGAGGTCGCTCGCCAACAGCGGTCCGACCGCCGCGGCGACGTCCGGACGGAAGCGCCGGACGATCGCCGCGCGGTACAGGTCGAGGAAATCCGGCCGCATCGGGACCGTGTGGGCGCTCAACGCGAGCACCCATCCGTGCCGCGCCGCGGCGAAACCGACGTTGAGCGCCCGGCCGTAGGTGAACTCCGATGCCTTGATGGGCACGATTTCCGCTCCGGCTCCACGGGCATGCTCCAGCGAGCCGTCGGTGGATCCGGAATCCACGACGATCAGCTGGTCGTCCGGACGCCGGCCGAGGGCCGCCAGGACCCGCGGAAGCGTGTCGGCGGTGTCGAGCGAGCGGATGACGATGCTGAGGGGCGGTCCGGACGACGCATCCATGCGGGAATGCGGATTCAGCGGAACGACCGAGAAAATTGCAACCTGCGCCCCGCGAAGGTGGTCTAGGACCTCGGTCGAAGGTTTACGATGGTGAACGTCATCCATGTCGCGCGAAGGCTCTTGGCCGCGATCGCCCGCCTGCCCGCAGGGCGCGGGCCGTCGCGGCGCGGGGCCGCTTGGTCCCGCGCCGCCCTGTGCTCGGCGCTGGCCGGGCTCCTGTGCGATGCCATCGCCTCGGAGCGGGTGCCTTGGAGGACCACGGCGGCGCCGTTGCCTTTCGGACGGATCCCGGCGGTGTGGGGCCACCATCCCGAGCCGGCGTTCCCGGGCCTCGAGTTCGAGCGTCCGGTCATCCTGGTCACGCCGCCGGGCGAGACGAACCGCCTTTTCGTCGGCGACCATTCCGGCCGCATCTGGCAGATCACCAACATGGCGGCCCCGACGAAGACGCTCTTCATCGACCTTCGGGACCGCGTCCACGAGGACAACGAAGGCGGCCTGCAAGCGCTGGCGTTCCATCCGGATTTCGCCTCGAACGGGCGGTTCTTCGTCTCGTACATGGGCGCCGAGACCGTCGACGGCACGACGAACCTCTTCGACCGGGTGAGCAGCTTCAAGGTGATGGCCCGTTCGCGGAACCACGGCGATCCCGGCAGCGAGCAGCGGTTGATCGATCAACACGACCGGCATCCGGACCACAATCTCGGCGACCTGCATTTCGGGCCCGACGGATACCTGTACATCTCGATGGGCGACGAGGGCGGGAGCCACGACCAGTTCGAGAACGGCCAGCGCATCGACCATGATTTCTTCGCCGGCATGCTGCGCATCGACGTGGACTTCCGCAGCGGCAACCTGGCGCCGAACCCGCATCCGGCGGTGGTCCCGGACACGTACCTCGTGCCGGCGGACAACCCGTGGGTCGGTGCGACCGAGTTCCGCGGGAACCCGGTGGATCCGTCGGAGGTGCGGACGGAGTTCTACGCCGTCGGTTTCCGCAACCCGTGGCGGTTCGGCTTCGATCCGTTGACCGGCGAGCTCTACTCGAACGACACCGGCGACCAGACCCGCGAGGAGGTCGACCGCGTCGTCAAAGGCGGCAACTTCGGCTATCCGATCATGGAGGGCCGCAGCGCCGGGCCGCGTCCCGCCGCCGGGCCGCCGGGCGACGACCTCATCCCGCCGCTCACCGAGTACGGCCGCGAAGTGGGCGGATCGATCGCCGCGGGCTTCTTCTATCGCGGCGACAAGTACCCCGAGTTCGACGGTGCGTGGCTCGTCTCCGACTACAGCTTCGGGTTCCTCGGGGCGATGCGCTTCAACGCCGACGGCACGGCGCGGCCGATCGACTGGTTCACCTGGGACAACGGCATCGCCACCTACGCGCTGGACCCGTCGAACGGCGACATCCTGCTCGCGAACTACCACGACGGCACGATCCATCGCCTGATGCGCGCGCCGGAGCCGGGTTCGACGCCGTTGCCGCCCACGTTGGCAGACGCCCACGTGTTCGACGACCTCGCCACGTTGCGCCCGGCGGACGGCGTCGTGCCGTATGAGATCAACGTCCCCTTCTGGTCCGACGGCGCGGTCAAACGGCGCTGGTTCTCGCTGCCCGACGCCTCGGGATCGTTCGTGCTCGATCGGGACGGCCCGATGTATCTGCCGCCGGGCACGACGTTCGTGAAGAACTTCGAGCTGGAGATGATCCAAGGCGTGGAGGCCTCGCGACGGCGGATCGAGACCCGCGTCACCGTGCTCAGCCCTTCCGGGATCGCCCAGGGCTTCAGCTACCGGTGGGACGATTCGCAGACGAACGCGACCTTGGTGCCGTCGTCGGGCCTGGACGAGACCTTCGCCATCCAGGACGGCGGCCAGGTGCGCACGCAGCGGTGGCATTTCCCCGCGCGCCAGGAATGCGTGTCCTGCCACAACGTCGTGGCCGGCGCGGCGCCGAGCTTCGTCGCCGCGCAGCTCAACCGCGACCTCGTCCTCGGCGACCGCACGGTCAACCAGCTCGTCGCGCTCTCCGACGCCGGCTACCTCGAAGGCGTCCCCGCTTCCATCCGGCGCCTGCCGGTCGTGGCCCATGCCACCAACACCGCGTGGAGCCTCGGATGGCGCGCCCGGTCGTTCCTCGCGGTGAACTGCGCGCCCTGCCACCGGTCCCACGGCCTCGCCAACCGCCTCTGGAAGGCGGACCTCGGGACGGTGCTGGGCGGGACGGACCTCATCCGGTCCGTCCCGTACGACGACCGGGGCGACGCGCAGAACCTCGTCATCGCTCCCGGCTCCGCCGAGCGCTCGGTCCTGTTCCAGCGGCTCGCGTCCTTGGAACGCGGGCACATGCCGCCGATCGGCACCAGCGTCCTGGACGAGACCGGCATCGCGCTCATCCGCGACTGGATCGAGCAGGAGACGCCGTCCTTCATCAGCTACCACGACTGGATCGCGCAGGTCGACGAGGACGCGGAACCGGACGTGCCGCCCTACCGGCGCGAGGACGACTTCGACGACGACGGCACGAGCAACGAGTTCGAGTGGCTCTCCGGCAAGCCGCCCGGCGCGCCTAGCGAGGACCTCGACCCGCGGATCGAGATCATCGACGGCGAGGCACGGCTGATCTTCCACCGGCTGGCGGACCGCGACTACGACGTGCAATGGACCACCGATCCGGACGTGCCCGAGTCGTGGGACTCGCTCGACGACCCCGAGAACGCCTTCTTCCTCCGGTCCGAGGATTCGGAGGCGAGCATCCCGCTCCCGGCCGGCGGCACCGGGCGTTTCTTCCGGGTGAAGCTGAACGAACGTTGATCC
>CANGMH010000230.1 GCA_947454005.1 Verrucomicrobiota bacterium | reverse complement strand
TTCGCGGAGCAAGGGCCCGTCGACGAGCCGCGCTTCCTCTTCATGAGCGCCCGGGCGCTCGAACAATCCGCCGACCAGCTCGCCCGCGGCGCCGCCATCCGTTTCCTCCGTGCGCACCAGCTGGACCCCGCCTTCACCCTCGCCGCGCTCGGATACATCGGGGCCTGCCTCACCGCCGGTGAGCCGACGATGGCGCTCGCCGCCGCCGCGGACCTGCGCGCCAAGGAGACCCTGAAGCTCGACGACCAGGCCAAGCTCATCCGCCTCGAGGCCACCGCCCTCTTCCGCCTCGGTCGCCGGCCGGAGGCGGAGAAGCTACTCCTCCAGGCGCGGCGCACGTTGCCGGACGCAGCCGACCCGCTCGACCTGCTCAGCCAGCTGTACATGGAATCAGGCCGTCCCGACGACGCGCTCAAGGCCCTCGACCAATGGGCGCTCATGCAGCCGGACGACCCCACCATCGCTTCGCGTCGGGTGATCATCGCGATGGGACGGAACCAGTTCGACCAAGCCTTGCCCCTGTTGGAGAAGCTCGTCCGGCAGGACCCGGAGAACGAGGTCGCCCGGGCGAACCGGGCGATCTGCCTGCTGCAGACCGGCAAGCTCGACGATGCTCGACGCGACTACGAGAAGCTCGCCGGCAAGCATCCGGAACGGCACATCTTCCAGTTCGGGCTCGGCGAGATCGCCGAACGCAAGAAGGACGCCGCCGCCGCCATCAAGCACTTCGAGCGCTATATCGCGATCGCGCCGAAGGACACCGCCGAGTACGCGTCGGTCGTCGCCCGGATCGCCCGCCTGAAGAGCGGCCGGTGAGTCCTGCGCCGTGCGCGTCACCCACGTCATCACGCGGTTGATCGTCGGCGGCGCCCAGGAGAACACCATCGCGTCCGTCCTCGGGCTGCGCGCCAAGCCCGGCCTCGAGGTCGACCTGGTCGCCGGCCCGACCACCGGACGCGAAGGTTCCCTCGAACCCATGGTGGCCGCCGCCGGTTGCCTCACGCGGGTGCCCGAGCTGATCAGAGCGGTGCGGCCCTGGACCGACCGGCTCGCCTACCGCCGGCTCGTGGCGATCTTCCGCGATAGGCGTCCCGACCTCGTCCACACCCACAGCGGCAAGGCCGGGATCCTCGGCCGCCTCGCGGCGCGGAAGGCCGGCGTCCCGATCATCGTCCACGGCATCCATGGACCGAGCTTCGGGGCGTTCCAGGGCCCGCTCGCGAACGCGGTCTTCACCACCGCCGAGCGGATCGCCGGCCGCGTGACCGACCACTTCGTCACCGTCGCCGACGCCATGGCGGAACAGTACCTCGCCGCCGGCATCGGACGGGCCGACCAGTACACGCGGATCTTCAGCGGCTTCGACCTGGCGCCGTATCTCGGGGCCCGGCGCGACGCCGCGCTCGCCGCGGAGTTCGGGCTGCGCGAAGGCGACCTCGTCATCGGCAAGATCGCGCGGCTCTTCGAGCTCAAAGGCCACGACGACGTCTTCGCCATCGCGCGGGAGATGGTCCGGCAGGTCCCGCGCGTCCGCTTCTTGTTCGTGGGGGACGGGCCGTGGCGCGACCGGTTCGAGAAGATGGCCGCCGAGCCGGGACTGGCGGGGCACTTCATCTTCACCGGGCTGGTGCCGCCCTCCGAGGTCCCGCGATACGTCGGATTGATGGATTGCCTCGTGCACCTCTCGCGCCGCGAAGGCCTGCCGCGCGCCTTGCCGCAGGCGCTCGCCGCAGGAAAGCCCGTCGTCGCCTACGATTGCGACGGCGCGGGCGAGGTCTGCCACGACGGCACGACCGGTTTCCTCGTCCGGCCCGGCGACCACGCCACGCTGGTCCGGCGGCTCGCGCAGTTGGCGGGCGACCCCGGTCTTCGTGCCCGTCTCGGCGAGGACGGCCGTGCCTTCGTCCGCGAGCGTTTCACCATCCGACGGCTCGTGGACAACCAGCACGCGCTCTATCTCCGCCTCGCCGCCGCGCGCGGTGTCCCCCTTCCCGTTTCCTAGAGCCCCTCTCCGCCGTGGCCTTTCCCCTCAACGCCTATCTGCTCGCCTTCTTCGGCGCGCTCCTCGCCACCGCGGCTTCTCTCCCGCTTTGGCGGGCTTGGTGCGAGCGGACCGGTCTGGTCGACGATCCCGGCCACCGCAAGATCCATCACACGCCGGTGCCGCTCGCCGGCGGCCTGGCCGTGTTCACCGGCATCGCCTTGGTCGTGCTCGGCTCCGTCGCGGTGGTGCAGCTCCACCTGCTGGACCGGGAAGCCGCGGAGAAGCTGAGCTACGGCTTGGGCAGACGCGGCCCACAGCTGGTCGCGATCCTTTTCGGCGCCTTGGGCATGGTCGTCCTCGGCTGGTGGGACGACCGCCACGAGCTGCGCCCGGCGGTGAAGTTCGCCGGGCAATGTGCCGTGGCCCTGCTGGTGGCCGCCGCCGGGGTGCGCGTCACGCTCTTCGTGCCCAGCATCTTGTTCAGCTATGCCGTCACCGTGCTCTGGATCCTCACGGTGACCAACGCGCTGAACTTCAACGACAACATGAACGGCCTGTGCGGCGGGCTGGGGTTGGTCGCCGCAGCATGGATCGCGTTCCTCGCCGCGCGCAACGGACAGTATCTCGTCGCCTCGCTCGCGCTGCTGGTGGCGGGGGCGTTGGCCGGGTTCCTGCCGTACAATTTCCCGCGGGCATCGGTGTTCCTCGGCGATTCCGGGAGCCACCTCGTCGGCTACCTTCTCGCCGTGCTGGCCATCCTGCCCCACTTTTATTCGGCGAAGCTGGCCGCGCCGTCGAGGCTCGCCGTGCTGAGCCCGCTGTTCATCCTCGCCGTCCCGCTGGTCGACCTCGCGCGCGTGGTCTGCGTCCGGACGTTGGCCAGGCGGCCGTTCTGGTTGGGCGACACGAACCACCTCTCGCACCGGCTCGTACGCGCCGGGCTCACCAAGCCCCAAGCGGTCGGCGTGCTCTGGGCCTCCGCCGCGGTCGCAGGCTCGCTCGCGCTGCTCTGATGTCCGGGTCGTCGCACGCGGGACTTCCCGTCTCGCTCACGCCGTGGCGTGTTCCTGCAGTTCCTCGAGCGATATGTGCTCCAGCACGCTCTCCTCGGTCGCGCCCAGGATGACCGGCGGCGCGCAGCCCGCGTCGTAGGCCTCCTTCCAGCGCGCCGCGCATAGGCACCACCGATCGCCCGGACGCAGCCCGGGAAACCCGTACGCCGGCACCGGGGTCGAAAGGTCGTTGCCCCGCGCCCGGCTGAAACGGAGGAACTCCTCGGTGACCTCCGTGCAGACGACGTGGGCGCCGAGGTCCTCGGGGCAGGTGCGGCATCGGCCGTCCCGGAAGAACCCGGTCATCGGGTCGCTGCAGCATTCTTTCAACGGTCCGCCCGACACGTTCTTGCTCTGGCTCATGAGGCCGCAAGGGTGGCAGCGCGCGGCGCGGCGGCAACCGCGCCGGCCAAATATCCATCCGGAAGAAATACCCGCTTGCTCCATGCCCGGTCGTTCCCCTTAATCCGCCGCGCCAGGGCCCATGGAACGCGGACTTACGAACCCCGCCAGGGCCGGAAGGCAGCAACGGTAGTTTGCTCCCGTCTGCCGTGGTCACCCTGGTTTTTCTCTGAACGCGGGACGCGGGATCCGGAACGCTGGTCTTGCCCCGGTGCGAGAGCGGTCCCTTCCGCGTTCCGCGTTCGGCGCTTCGCGTCCAGATGTCTTACCAGGTCATAGCGCGCAAATACCGCCCCCAGCGGTTCGAGGATGTCGTGGGCCAGGAGCACGTCACCCAGACGCTGGCCAACGCCATCAAGGCCGGGCGCATCGCGCATGCCTATCTCTTCTGCGGCCCCCGCGGCACGGGCAAGACGACCCTCGCCCGGATCTTCGCCAAGGCGCTCAACTGCACCGGCGGCCCGGACGCCCGGTTCTCCGACGACGATCCCCGGGTCCAGGAGATCACCCAAGGGAGGTCGCTCGACGTGCTGGAGATCGACGGCGCCTCCAACAACGGCGTCGAGCAGGTGCGCGAGCTGCGCGAGACGGCGCGTTTCGCCCCGGCCTCGTCGAAGTTCAAGATCTACATCATCGACGAGGTCCACATGCTGTCGACGGCGGCGTTCAACGCGCTGCTGAAGACGCTCGAGGAACCGCCGGCCCACGTGAAGTTCCTCTTCGCGACGACCGATCCGGAGAAGGTCCTCATCACCATCCTCAGCCGCTGCCAACGGTTCGACCTCCGGCGCATCCCGACCGCGCTCATCGTCAAGCACCTCGCCTGGATCGCCGGCCAGGAAGGCGTGAAGGTCGACGACGCGGCCCTGCACGCCATCGGACGCGGCGCCGATGGCGGGATGCGCGACGCCGAATCGACGCTCGACCAGCTCATCAGCTTCTGCGGCAACGAGATCGTCGAGAGCGACGTGCTGTCGATGTTCGGTCTGGCCGCCCGCGCCCAGCTGCTCGATCTGAGCAGCGCCCTGCTCGCCGGCGACACCGCGTCGACCTTGCGGTTGCTCGACACCTTGGCCAAGAGCGGCAAGGACCTCGGACGCCTGCTGAGCGACCTGCTCAACCATTTCCGAAACCTGCTCATCCACCAGGTCTCGCGCGGCGACCGCTCGCTCATCGAGGTCAGCGAGACGGAGCTGGCGACGCTCGAGGCCCAGTCCAAGCTCATCGATACCGAGCCGCTGACCCGCGTGATGGAGGTCCTCTCGACCGCCGAGGGACGCCAGCGCGACGCGACCTCGAAGAGGATCTTCCTCGAGGTCACATTGCTCAAGGCGATCCAAGCCCGCGAAGCGTCCAGCCTCGACGCCGTGCTCAAGCAGCTGCGCGCCCTCCGGGATGCGGCGCCGGCCGCACGACCGGACGCTCCGGAACCGGCGCCCGCCGCCGCGCCGCGACCCGCCCCTCCCGCCGCGACACCGGTGACATCCGCGGCGCCTGCGCCTGCGCCGGCACCTGCCCCTCCCGCAGTTCCGGCAGCTCCAGCCAACCCGGCCGCGGCCGCCGCCCCGCTCGTCCCGATCATCGCTCCCGGCGACAAGGACGGCCTGTTGGCGGCGTTGCTCGCCAAGCTCCCGTTCTCGCAGCGCACGATGCTGTCCGACGGCCAGGCGATCTCGCTCACCGCGAAGCTGCTCACCATCGGCATCTCGGCGGAGCACTTCAGCTTCCTCGACCCCAAGCGCGACGAACCGATCCTCACCGCGAAGCTCAGCGAACTCGGTGTCGGCGATGTCTCCGTCAAGCTCGTGCCCTTGGCCGCCACGGCTCCGCCGGGCCCCGGCCCCGGCCCGGCGTCTTCCGCCGCGTCCCGGCCCGCTCCCGCCGCGAAGCCGCCCGAACCCAGACCCGCCAAGCCCGCCCCCGTGCAGCTGGACAAGGACGCCTTCCGCGATGATCCGCTCATCAAGCAGGCCGTCGAGATCTTCAAGGCCCAGCTCATCGCCGTCCGCGCCCCGGGCGCCGAGGCCTGATCCACCTTTTCTTCGCCGACCAACCTTCACCCCCCTCATCATCAGATATGTCCGGAATCGGGAAACTCATGAAGCAGGCCACGCGCATGCAGCAGCAGATGGAGCGCGTGCAGCAGGAACTCGCCAACAAGACCGTCGACGGCGTCGCCGGCGGCGGCAGCGTCAAGGTCGTCGCCAAGTGCGACCAGACGCTCGTGTCCATCAAGATCTCGCCGGATGCCGTCAACCCGCAGGACGTCGCCTTCCTCGAGGAGCTCGTGCTCACCGCCGTGAACGACGCGATGGCCAAGGCCAAGGACACCGCCGCCAAGGAGATGGGCTCCGTCACGCAGGGCTTCAGCATCCCCGGCCTGATGTGACGTCGCTTCCCGGCCCGGTCACCCAGCTCGTCGCCGCGCTCGGTCGGCTTCCCGGCATCGGCCCGCGCTCCGCGGAACGGTTGGCGCTTCACCTCGTCCAGGGCGACGCCGACGCCGTCCGCCAACTGGCCGCGGTGCTGGTGGACGCCCGGGAGCGGGTCGCGAGCTGCGAACGTTGCGGCGCGCTCACCGAGCACCAGCCCTGTCCCGTCTGCGCCGACGAACGGCGCGACGCCTCCCAGCTCTGCATCGTCGAGCGGGCGCTCGATGTGCTGAGCCTGGAGAAATCCGGCACCTTCAAGGGCCGGTATCACGTGCTCGGCGGCAAGCTCAGCCCGCTCAACGGGGTCGGCCCCGAGGACCTCCGCATCGCCGAGCTGGAGAGCCGTCTCGCGGACGGCACCGTGCAGGAGGTGATCCTCGCGCTGGGCAGCGACGTGGAAGGCGATGCGACCTCCCACTATCTGGCACGCCGTCTCGCTTCCCGCGCCGTGCGTGTCAGCCGGCTCGCCCAAGGTCTGCCCGCCGGAAGCGGCCTCGAATTCGCCGACGAACTGACGCTGAGCCGGGCCCTCGAAGGCCGGCGAGAGATGCCATGAATCCTACCGACACCCAACCCGCCACCGTCCCTCCGCGCGCGGTCGTCTTCGACCTCGGCAAAGTCCTCCTGGATTTCGACTACGGCCGCGCCGCGAGGACGTTGAGCGTCCACAGCGATGTCTCCGCGACCGGGTTCCGCGCCATCATCGACCAATCACCGCTTCTGTATCGTTTCGAGACCGGCCTGATCTCCACCGCCGAGTTCTTCGACGAGATCCGCCGGCTCACCGGATACCGCGGGCCGGAATCGCTCTTCCTCACCGCCTTCGGCGATATCTTCGACGAGATCCACGAGATGGTCGCCCTCCATGCCGGGCTTCGCGCGCGAGGTGTGCCGACCTTCGTCTTCTCGAACACCAACGAGCTGGCCATCGGCCACATCCGCCGCGCGTTCCCGTTCTTCGGCGGCTTCACCGGCTACATCTACAGCTACGAAGCCCGCAGCATGAAGCCCGCGGGAGGCATCTACGACGCGCTCGAACGGCTCACCGGGCTCGGCGGCGCGGACCTGCTCTACATCGACGACCGCCCCGAGAACATCGACGCCGGCGACGCGCGCGGTTGGCGGACGATCCTGCACACCGCGCCGGAGGTCACCATCCGCCGCGTCGGCGAAGCATTCGGGCATTGATCCGCGCTCCGGCGCCAAAAACGCTTTTGCCGCCGCGACGCGTTTCCTACTGTGGCCGCCATGTCAAAACCGGCGCTTGGACGAGGATTGGGCGCGTTGCTCTCGGGCGGCGCGGCGCGGCCGGCGTCCCCTGCCCCGGCGAACCCGTTCTCGGGCAAGGTCCCCGCGACGGCTCCGACCGCGGATCCGGCC
>CANGMH010000229.1 GCA_947454005.1 Verrucomicrobiota bacterium | reverse complement strand
GGCGGCAGGCCGGTCAGGTCGAAGGTGACCCGCCGCACCAAGGTGCCGCGGTCCGCCGCCGGCGACGGCGACAGACCGGCTTCGCGGAGCCGTGCGAAGACGAACGCGTCGACGGGGTTCCCGGTCCATCCGGGCGGGGGCTGCACCGAGGGCAACGCGGGGCGCACGACTGGCTGGAATGCCCAGCGCGCGGACGGGTCCTGCGCCGCCGGAGCCCCTTGCAGCAGCGGGGACAGGGCGAGCCACGACGCCAAACGCGCCCAGCGCGCGATCCGGTTCCCGAGGGGCTTCACGCCGCGACTTTGGTAACGACGCGGCGGATTGGCACGATAAACTTGCTCGGCCGGCCGGGACCGGGGACGTGCGGCGCGCCTGAGAAAAGGTTCGCCCCGCGGCCTCTTCTCTGGCACGTCAACCGGTCCGCGCGGCGCGGGACGTCGGAGGTCCCGGGATGTACGCGCGGAAGCCAGACGAACGAAGCATTCCCGCCGATGAGCAAGAAGTCCGCAACGCCCGCCTCCCCGGTCCTGAAGCTCGGGCTGCCCAAAGGATCCCTTCAGGACGCCACCTTGGAGAAGATGGCGAAGGCCGGCTGGAACATCACGGTGTCCAGCCGCAGCTACGAGCCCTACGTCGACGACGCGGAGCTCCAGATCCGCCTGATCCGCGCGCAGGAGATCAGCCGCTATGTCGAGCTCGGCTACCTCGACGCCGGCATCACCGGCCTCGACTGGATCCAGGAGAACCACAGCGACGTCCACGAGGTCGGCGAGTTCCTTTTCAGCAAGTCCACGCGCCAGCCGACCCGCTGGGTGCTCGCGGTGCCCGAAGAATCGACCATCAAGTCCGTGAAGGACCTGGAAGGGAAGCGCATCGCCACGGAGGTCGTCGGGTTGACCAAGCGCTGGTTGAAGAAGAACGAGGTCAAGGCCGAGGTGGAGTTCTCCTGGGGCGCGACCGAGGTGAAGGCCCGCGAGCTGGTCGACGCCATCGTCGAGGTGACCGAGACGGGCTCGTCGCTCCGCGCGAACAAGCTGCGGATCGTGGAGACCTTGCTCGTCTCCACGCCGCGTCTGATCGCCAACCACACGGCGTGGAAGGACAAGTGGAAGCGCCACAAGGTCGAGACCTTGGCGCTGCTCCTGCGCGGCGCGATCGAGGCCGAGGCGAAGGTCGGGTTGAAGATGAACGTGCGCCAGGCCGACCTGCCAAAGCTGTTGCAATCGCTCCCGGCATTGCGTAATCCCACGGTGTCCAGCCTGAGCCTGGCTGGCTGGGTTGCTGTGGAGACCATCATCGACGAGTCCGTCGTCCGAGAGTTCATCCCGCAACTCAAGGCCGCCGGAGCCGAAGGCATCATCGAGTATCCGCTGAACAAAGTGGTTTACTGACACCGTCGGGACAGCAGCAACACAACACGATATGGGTTCACTCAAGAAACGTCGGAAAGCCAAGATCAACAAGCACAAGCGGCGGAAGAAGCTCCGTAAGAACCGCCATAAGAAGCGCACTTGGGGCCAGTGACCGGTCACGACCGTCCACTGTCGTCGAGTCCAACGATGCTTCAACGACGCGGCTCCGATTCGTCGGGGCCGCGTTGTCTTTTTTCCGGATCCCACTTCCCCATGCGGCGCGGTCTGATCATCCACGGCATCTTGGTCGCCGGGGCCTTGCTCCTGCTCCAAGGCTGTGCCCAAGGCCCCGCGAAAGGCGCGGCATCTGCCGGAGAACCGCATGCGCGGACGCCGACGTCGGAGCGGGCTTCCATGCGGCCCGTCGGCACGCCCGAGATCTCCGAGGCGGAACTGGAGCGCCGGGCCCAGGCGCACGCGGCCTTCGCGGCCGGCCTGGTCGCGCAGGACAACGACGCGCCGGAGAAGGCGTACGAGTTCTTCGAGAAGTCGGTCGAGAACGACCCCTCCAACGAGCCGCTGGTCCTCGATGTCGCCCAGCATCTCCTCGACCGAAAGCTGCCGGAGCGCGCGGTCGCCCTGCTGAAGCGCGCCGCGGCCCGGCCCGGCGCTTCCGGCGCGGTGCGATCGCTGCTCGGCGTCAGCTATGCCCGCCTCGGCCGGACCGCGGAGGCGATGGCCGCCTATCGCGAGGCCTTGCGGGTCGCGCCGGACCTGCTCCCGACCACGCAGGCGCTCATGGACCTGCTCCTGACCGGCAAACGCGCCGACGAAGCGCTCAAGGTGCTCGACGACGCCGCTCGACAGGGGGCCGGCAACGCCGTCTACCAGGTCGAACTCGCCGACCTCTTCGACCAGCTCGGCCGCCGCGAACCGAAGCTCAAGGATGCCGCCCGGACCCGCACGCTCGCGGCCTTGTCCAAGGCGGCCGCGGCCTCGCCGGATGATCCGGGCCTGCTGCAGCGGATGGGCGAACGCTTCGAGTCCATCGGCGAAACGGCCAAAGCCGAGGAGCTCTTCAAGGCGTTGCGCGAGCGTTTCCCGCGGAATCCCGTCCCCACGGCGAAACTGGCCGAGCTCTATCTGCGCAACGGCCGGACCAAGGAAGCCCGCGAGCAGCTCGAGGCCCTCCGGCGCGAGAACCCGGCCAACCCGCTCCCGTTCTACTACCTCGGGCTCATCGCGCTCGAGGACAAGGAATACCCCCGTGCCGTCGAGCAGTTCGAACGGGCGCTGCTTCTTGATTCCGGTTTCGAGCCGGTCTACGCCGATCTGGCGGCCGCCCAGCTGAGCGCCGAGCAACCGGCCGAGGCGCTGGCGACCCTGGAGAAGGCGAAGTCGCGCTTCGTCCCCGATTTTCGCCGCCTTTATATCGCAGCGCTCGCCCACGGCCGGCTCAAGCGTCCCGACGAGGCGTTGGCGGATTTCCAGGCCGCCGAGAAGGCGGATGAAGGGAAGACCCCGAGTCTGGTGGACCACCGGTTTTTCTTCCAGGTCGGCGCGATGCTCGAGCAGGCGGGCCGGTACGAGGCGGCGGACACCTATCTCCAGAAGGCGCTCGCGCTCCGGTCCGATTTCGACGAAGCGCTGAACCATCTCGGCTATTCGTGGGCCGACCGCGGCATCCATCTCGACAAGGCGCTCGACATGATCGAGCGCGCGGTGAAGGCCGAGCCCGAGAACCCCGCCTACCTCGACAGCCTCGGCTGGATCCGCTTCAAGATGGGTCGGTTCGCCGATGCGGTCGAACCGCTGGAGAAGGCCGTGAAGCTCCTCCCGCAGCCGGATGCCACCGTGCTCGACCACTTGGCCGACGTGCTCTCGGCGCTCGGGCGGAAGGACGAGGCCAAGGAGCTGTGGCGCCGTTCGATCGCCATTGAGGCGAGCGACGCGGTGAAGCGGAAACTGGAGGCGACCCCGTGAAGACGACCGCGCGCCGGTTCACCAAGCATTATAGCGTCGCCGAGGCCCGCGCGCTTCTGCCGCAGGTCCGCGGTTGGCTGGTGGAGCTGCGGCAGCTCGGTCCGGCCTTGGAGCGGGCGGATGAACGCAATGCCGCGCTGTTCGCCGAAGGACGCGACCTCGGCGGCGGACGCATCAACGACCTGCTGCGCAGCCAGGCGCGGTTGATCGAGGTCCAAGGCGAGATCGCGGCGCGGGAGATCCAGATCGAGGACCTCGGACGCGGTCGGGTCGGGTTCCCGTCGCTCCGCGGCGACCGCGAGGTGCTGCTTTCGTGGCAGGAGGGCGATGAGGGGATCGGCTACTGGCACGAGCCCGACGGCGGCCGCGAGGGACGCGAGCAGCTCTGACGACCGGCCAGCGGCGGGTCACTTGTAGTGCGGTTCGTTGTCGCGGTTCCAGAGGCGCGCCGCGTTCTGCCGGGCGCCCGGGTCCTTGAGCAGTTGCCCGACGAAATCCGTCCGCTTCTTCCCCTCGACGTGCCCGTCGCAGAAAAGCAGCTCGGCGCGGCCGGAGTGCAGCTCGAGCGGCCATTGGCGTTCCTCGTACATGCCGATGAAGCCGCTCCAGTCCCGGTCGCCCTTCTTCTTGAGGTCCCAGTTGCTGTCGCCGAAGGAGATCATCGACGACGGCCGCAGCACGGCGGATTCCTTGGTCTCGCCCCAGACCGGGTCGCCGAGGTAGACGCCGAGGCCGGTGTTGGGGTTCTCGCCGGCGAAGGCGCCCCAGACGTTGTAGCCGTAGCTCATGAAGAAGGTGCCGCCCGGCTTGAGCCGGACCTCGTCCTGGAGATAGCCCAGCTTGGCGGGCTGACCGCTGCCGAACTTCGGGATCCATTGCGACTGCTCCGGCGCGGCGGGGCAGTGGAAGACCTCGGTGTTGCGCCCGTCGTACAGGGTCTTCCGCAGCAGGGTGGGCCAGATCCAGGTGGCCCCGTTGTTGCCGTCGATCCCCACCGGGTAGACGCCGTTGTCGTTGATGTAGATCGCCGTCGCGATGCCCAGCTGGCGGAGATTGTTCAGGCACTTGGTCCCTTTGGCCTTGGCCTTCGCCTTGCCCAGGGCCGGCAGCAACATCCCGGCGAGGATCGCGATGATGGCGATGACCACGAGCAGTTCGATCAACGTGAAGCCGCGGGGGCCGCGGAGAGAAAGGCGGAAGGGGAGATCCATGGCGTCGGGTGGGGATGGGGGACGACCGTTTGTCCTCCCGCGCGGCCGGGGTGTCAAATGGACCGTGGGGTCCGGATGCCGCGACCGGCGTGGATGCGCGCGGGTCGCCGCGGGAAAAATCCCGTTGGCGCGAGGGGAGGGGTTCCCTACGTTCCGGCCCACTTTCGCCGCATGCCGAGCGTTTTCATCAAGACCTTTGGATGCCAGATGAACGAGCGCGACAGCGAGGCCGTCGCCGCTCAGCTCGTCGCGAAGGGCTACGTCCTGGCGCCCTCCGAGGTCGGCGCGGACGTCGTGCTGGTCAACACGTGCAGCGTGCGCGACCTCGCCGAGCAGAAGGCGATGGCGAAGATGGCCAACATCGCCGGTGTCGCCCGCAAGAACGGTCGCGCCCCGCTCCTCGGGTTCATGGGCTGCATGGCGCAGAGCCGCGGACGCCAGCTGGTGGAGACGTTGCCGGACGTGGACCTCGTGCTCGGCACCCAGAAATTCCACCGCGCCGCGGGCTACATCGACGACCTGCTGGCCGGGCGCCGCGACCAGGTGGTCGACACGGACGAAGAGCCGGGGAGCCAGTCCTCCATCCGCGAGCACCTGCTGGCCGGCAACTCGGGCAAAGCGGTGACGGCCTTCGTGAGCATCATGCAGGGCTGCAACCAGCACTGCACCTTCTGCATCGTGCCGTCCACGCGGGGCGCCGAGCGCAGCCGGAGCATCGACGACATCGTTTCCGAATGCCGCGAGCTGGTGGGACGCGGCGTGCGCGAGGTGACCTTGCTCGGGCAGATCGTCACCAGCTTCGGCAAGCGGGAGATCCCGGTGAAGGACGGCAAGAGCGCCTTCGTGCAGCTGATCGAGGCGGTCCACGCGATCGACGGACTGGAGCGCGTGCGCTTCACCTCGCCGCATCCGAAGGGCTACGGCGACGACCTCGTCGAGGCGTACGGCCGGCTGCCCAAGCTGGTCGAGTGCGCGCATCTGCCGGTGCAGAGCGGCAGCGACCGGTTGCTGAAGCTCATGCACCGCGGCTACACCCGGGAACGCTATCTCGGGATCATCGAGAAGTTGCGCCGCGTCCAGCCCGGCATGGGGCTCACCACCGACATCATCGTCGGCTTCCCGGGGGAGACGGAGGCGGATTTCGAGGACACGCTCTCGTTGGCGCGGGAGGTCGGGTTCGACCAGGCGTTCGTCTTCAAGTACTCGCAGCGCAAGGACACGCCGGCCGCGGCGATGCCGGACCAATTGCCCGAGGAGCTCATCGAGGAGCGCCACGCCCGCCTGCTCGGGATGATCAACCGCATCGCCGCCGCGAAGTACGAGGCGCTCGTCGGGCGCACGGTCGAGATCCTGGTCGAAGGCCCGAGCCGGAAGAACGCGGAGCGCTTCCAAGGCCGCACCCGGTCGAACAAGCTCGTGCTGTTCTCCGGTTCCGAGCGTCATCGCGGCCAGATCATGGACCTGAGGATCGAACGAACCGGCTCGTTCACGCTCTATGGTGATCCCGCGGTGGTGGGCATGGATGATGCCCCGGAGCCCGCGGTCATTACCGAGCCGGCGCTCGCATAGCCGCCCCTTGAACCCTTTTTGATGAAGCTCTCCCAACTCAGCCTGGTCCTCGGAATCGGAATGGTCCTGACGCACGCCCTGGCCCTGCTCCAGGTCCCGGCGACGACCCGATGGCTGCGCCGGTTCCCCCGCAACGTCCCGGCGGGCATCGTCCTGATGCTGGTCGGCACGGTCTGGTTCGAATGGAACCTGATGGCCGAGAACCTCGAGGACATCGCCAAGTACAAGACCCTTCTGCAGATCTTCTTCGCCGTGCTCGGCGTGGCGTGCTGCTTCTTTGCCCAGGATTATCTCGCCGTCCGGGGGCTCTCGGTGGTGCTGCTGATGGCGGCGTTCGTGATGTGCGAGACCGCGCGATGGCACGAGAGCCTCTGGCGCGACGCCATCACCGGTTGGGCCTACGTGTGGGTGCTGGCCGCGCTCTGGCTATCGGTGCAACCGTGGCGGCTGCGCGATTGGATCGCCTGGGTCACCACGACGGAAGGCCGGCTCAAGCTGGCCGCCGTCTCCGGCGTCGTGTGGGGCCTGTTCGTGATCGCGCTGGGCCTCACGGTCCTGCGCTGAACCGGCCCTTCCGGAGCGCAGGCCCGGTGCCCGCGCTCCCGGCGAGGATTCACTTCGTCCCGAGCCCGATCTCTTCGCGGAGGAAGCGGATGCTCTTCTCGAGCTCCTGCTTCTGGCGTTCCTTGGATCCACCGTCGTACTGCGCGATGGCCTTCCCGCGCTTGGCGACGGCGAGGAACTTGGCGAACTCGGCACCGGATTTCTTCGGGAACGCGCCCCAGAACGACGGTTCCAGATAGGGGAACTCCACCACGAAACCGCCGATGGTCTCGACGTTGACCGGCACGCCCGGGCAGAGCTGGGCATAACGGGCGAAATACGCCTTGAGGTCGCAGGCGGTGCCGTCGCCGTGCGCGGTCCACTGCACCTTGCAGCCCTTCTCCGTCTCCCAGACCGTCCCGTCGCGGAGGCTGGTCGAGGCCGCATAGCGACCGAGCTTCTCCAGCGAATCCATCGGGTCGTCGAGCGTCCAGAGCGCGTTGCCGGAATCCATGTTGGCGCCGACGTAGTCTTTGCCGGCCTGCTCGATCAGCCCGACCAGCTCGGTCGCGGTCATGTCGCCGGCGTGGTTCTCGACGGTGATGCGGACGCCGGAATC
>CANGMH010000228.1 GCA_947454005.1 Verrucomicrobiota bacterium | reverse complement strand
GGTCGGGCAGTTCGTCGAACACGCTCACCAAACTCATAGGCGTCGCCATAGGCCACAGGCCTACCACCCCAAAACACAAGGATCCATCCCTATCTCCTCAGCCACCCCTTTTTTCATGCGTCGGCCCTGACGAGGTAAGTCAGCGGCGTTGCAGAGCTTGGGATTTCCAACTTTGATCTGAATCTATACAGCCCGGGGGGCTGCCAGCCATTAGCCGGGGGTCGAGGAGCGCAGCGACGACACCCCCGGACGGCGTCCCCACAATTGCCTGACCCTGAAGGGGGCGGAGCAGTTTGCGGATCGGCGGATGGTTCTGGCACCCCTTCAAGGTGCCGCGTGGCGCGACACGGACCGGGGGGTGCAGTTCCCGTGGGTCGCTCACCTCCCGGCCAATGGCGGGCACGCCTCTGGCGAGATCCGATCTGGTTCCTGGCCCATCAACTCTTGGCGAACGGACCTTGTGGTCACGGACTGCAACGGTTTGATCAGGCCCCACCTCGGCGATCCAGATCTTGGATGATCGCGGGTCAGTCCGTCCGTTCGTCTATCCCGCTCAGCCGACTGCGCCGCGCAACCGATCCCTGCTCGGTCCAAATAAGGCGGACCTCGGCACTTTTCTGATCCCTGCGGCGGCGGATGCCGATGGGGGCGTGCGCACGTTTGCTCCATCTCGGAGCAAACCGCGAATGGCCTGACAATCGCCTATCAGAGCCGGGTGATCGTGCAAAAGTCCCCCACTACTGTCCGCGCCATTTTAGGCGAGAGGTCAAAGTAGGGTACGACATATGCATCGCAAAAGTGCTCGGTTCCTGCGGGCTGGTCATGGGTTTGGCGCAGGGGCGGAGAACCGGACCAGATGGGTCGTTCTGCTGACGTTCGGGTATGGGGCCCGGCCGGGCGGAGCGGCCGTTCAGGCCGGGGAGATCGAGTTGATAGGTACGGCCGGTTTGCTGACGGATGGGGTGGGGACGGTGTCACTGGGCGTGGACCTGGACCACGGGGTGGGGTTGACGGGGAAGTTCACGGTGCGGAACGCCGGTGGCGCGGCTCCGAACTTCATCTCGGATGATCAGGCGCCCTTCGATGTGCATACCGATCTGGAGCAAAGAAGTGCGCTGGGAAGCGCGCGGTTGACCGGGACGCGGCGGCCCAACAAGCGCTTCGACCGGAACGTCGCAACCGGGAAAGAAATGACCGGGACCGATCACGCTCCGACCTGCGCTCTCGGCGCGTTCAATCGCATGAAACCCGACCGATATCGGACCTTTTCCCTCGTCGACATGGCAACTGGCGGAGAAGCCCGGCGTCAAAGTCGGGCGCTGAAGATCGAACCTCTGACCTCGGTGTCGGAAGTTGCCGCGATGGTGGGTGTGGCGGACGTCGGACTGATCGCTTTCGCCGGGTGGCGGCGGTTGTGCCAACGCCAGCCTGGGCCCTCGGTGACATGAACCTTACCAACTTGGGATATGCTCATCAGAAACGCGGACCAGCCGATGTGCCTTTTGGAAGTAGTCATGTCGGAAAACCGGTGCGACCGGGCGGAGGGCCTGAGGCGGTTGTCCCGGCTGGCCTTTGGGCCGGCATACTATTGGGCAGTGGTCTTGGATCGGTTCGGCATGGGACGGTTGGTCTCCGCCGAACAATCCTTGATCGAGCGGTTGTCCGGATGCCGAAACCTTGAATCGGTCCGGTTCGTGCTGGACCTCCACTACCACCAGTATCCCCCGGGCCGGCGCGGGTGGCTTCAGCGGCTTGGGGTCCGGGTTTACCGCCATCGGGTGCTTGGATTGTGTTCCACTTTGACATGGACGACGACCGGGCCGGCGGCTGGATCCAGGCATCGAATCGGGCAAATGGCGCCGGAGGAGGCCCTTGCCGATTTGAGTCTGCTTTTGTGGTGAGCGAGTGGTTCGTGAAGTACGCTCTCAGAGGCGCGGATCGTCATGTCGTGGCAACCGGACGGCCGACCAAGCCCCTGATCCTCGGCCCTGAAGAGCAGTTGAAGCTCGAACTCATGGCCCGTCCGCGCAAGACCGGTCCGCGGACTGCTCTGCGTGCGCGCATCGTCCGAGGATGAGAAGCGGGTCAGAGCAACACCGCGGTGGCGGCCAGGCTCAAAGTCACTATCCAGACGGTTGGCAAATGGCGAGAGCGATTTCCGCTTAATTTCCACCGAACCGTTCTTCGTCGAGAAGCTCGCCATACTTTGTGGTCGAAATGATCACCCACCACACCATGGGACCAAGGGCGGAATCGAACGGTGGTGCCGCCTCCGAAGAAAGGTGCGGCCGGTTGAAACCGGCGAACGGTCCGATGACGATCCGTATTCCGCGGTAGCCCGAGGGTGCGTCCCCGGCGACCGGATTTTCCCGCAACGGCGGAGGAGATCGAGCGACGGCTGAAGTCGGCCTCGGGGTCCGGGGCGGGGGCGACATGATCTTCGGGCCACGGGGCACCGCGGCCTTACCGGAATGAGACGCATCGCGCCTTGGTCCGTCGTTGTCGGCTGAATCCGTGCCCATCGATGCTATGCGTTGTTGAACGGGACGGGCTTATTCGGCGGCGCTGCAGAACTTCGGAACTCCAACGTTGATCTGAATCCAAGCAGCCCGGAGGGCTGCCAGCCATTAGCCGGGGGTCGAGGAGCACAGCGACGACACCCCCGGACGGCGTCCCCACGATTCCCGGACCCTGAAGGGGTCGCAGCGGTGTGCAGATCGGCGGATGGTTCTGGCACCCTTTCAGGGTGCCGCTTGTCACGACGCGGACCGGGGGTATCGCTCCATTGGGTCGCTCAACCCCGGCTAATGGCTGTCACGCCTCCAGCGTGAACAAATCGAGCGAGAGGGCGAGAGGGCGGGTCTGCCTTGTGGACGATGGCCAATGATCGACGCTGGATCCGGCGCGGGATCCGACGCGGGATCCGACGCGGGACCCGACGCACCGTATCCCGACGCACCGTATCCCGACGCACCGTATCCCGACGCACCGTATCCCGACGGACGCGGGCCGCGGCACGACGTGCGGGCGCGCGTCCGTGTTCAGCGAAAATCTTCGGGCACTTCGCACTGCGGGCTTGTTGGGGCTTCGCGACATGGGATAAATCGAGCACATGCCCTTCCGCTCCCACCCTGCACACGTCGCCATGGCCTTGTGGCTGGCGTCGGTCGGCGCGCTCGGCGCCGCTGCCGCGCCGCTGCGGCTCGAGTTCCGGCCCGGCACCTCCGAGGTGGCGCTGCGGGGCAAGGACGCCGCCCGACAAGTGCTCGCGACCGTCGCGGGCGACGACGGCTCCGAACGCGACCTGAGCCGCGAGGTGCGCTGGACCGTCGAGCCGGCCACGCTGGCCTCGGTCGACCGCTCGGGACGGGTGACGCCGCTGGCCGACGGCATCGGCAAGCTCGTCGCCACGACCAAGGACGGCGCCAGCGCCTCGCTCCCTCTGTCGGTCGCCGACAGCGCCGCCGCGGCCCCGATCCATTTCGCCAACCAGATCGTCCCGGTCTTCACCAAGAACGGCTGCAACGGCGGCGGTTGCCACGGCAAGGCGGCCGGACAGAACGGATTCCGCCTCTCGCTGCTCGGCTTCGAACCGACCGAGGACTACGAGCATCTCGTGAAGGAGGCGCGCGGACGCCGTCTCTTCCCGGCTTCGCCCGAGCGGAGCCTGCTGCTGACCAAGGGCACCGCGCAGCTGCCGCACGGCGGCGGCAAGCGCATCGAGCCGGGTTCGGACGACTACAACCTGGTCGTCCGCTGGATCCGCCAAGGCATGCCGGTCGGCCGCGCCGATGCGCCGTCGGTCGCGCGCATCGAGGTGTTCCCGAGCGAGCGGACGATGCCGCTGGACGCCGAGCAGCAGCTCGTGGTCACCGCTCATTACACCGATGGTTCGACCGAGGATGTCACCCGCGGCGCGCTCTACGAGCCGAACGATAAGGACATGGCCAAGACCGACGCGCTCGGCCGGGTGAAGGTCTTCAACCAGCCCGGCGAGGTCGCCGTGATGGTCCGGTACCAGGGCAAGGTGGCGACCTTCCGCGGGACGGTCCCGCTCGGGGCGCCGGTCGGCGAGCTCCCGCCGGCCCGCAACTTCGTGGACGAGCTGGTCTTCAAGCAGCTGAAGAAGGTGGGCATGCCGCCGAGCGAGGTCGCCGATGACGCGACCTTCCTCCGCCGGGTGACCATCGACATCGCGGGCCGTCTGCCGACGCCGCAAGAGATCGAGGCCCTCCGGGCGGACCGTTCGCCGGGCAAGCGCACCGCGGTGATCGACCGGTTGCTCGCGAGCGGCGATTACGCGGACTACTTCGCCAACAAGTGGAGCGCGCTGCTGCGGAACAAGCGCGCCGACGCCAAGCAGGCGCGCGGCACCTACGCCTTCCACGGCTGGATCCGCGACAGCCTCCAGCGCAACAAGCCCTTCGACCAGTTCGTCCGCGAGATCATCGAGGCCTCCGGCGAGATCGACGAGAACCCGCCCGTCGCGTGGTACCGCCAGGTGCGCACGATGCAGACCCAGCTGGAGGACACGGCGCAGCTGTTCCTCGGTCTGCGTCTCCAATGCGCCCAATGCCACCACCATCCCTACGAGAAGTGGAGCCAGGCCGATTACTGGAGCTTCGGCGCGTTCTTCTCGCAGGTCGGTTACAAGGGCGGCAGCCAGCCCGGAGAGGATTCCGTCATCCACAAGCGCGGCACCGCGCAGGCGGCGAACAAGAAGAACGGCCAGCAGATGAAGCCCGCGGGACTCGGCGAGACGCCGTCCAAGCTCACGCCCGACGACGATCCCCGCCAGGCGCTCGCCGGCTGGCTCACGCGGCCGGACAACAAGTTCTTCGCCCGCGCCTTGGTGAACCGCTACTGGAAGCACTTCTTCAACCGCGGCCTCGTCGATCCCGAGGACGACATGCGCGACACCAATCCGCCCACCAACCCGGAGCTGCTCGATGCGCTCACCGCGGATTTCGTGAAGAGCGGCTACGACCTCAAGGCGCTCGTCCGGACGCTGGCCGATTCGACCGTCTACCAGCTCAGCGCGACGCCGAACAAGTACAACGCCCGCGATCGTCACCATTTCGCCCGCTATTATCCGCGCCGCCTGAACGCCGAGGTGCTCTACGACGCGGTCGACACCATGCTGCAGACGCGGTCGAAGTTCGACGGCCTGCCGGTCGGGACCCGCGCGGTCTGCCTTCCGGACAACAGCTTCAACGCCGGCAACTACTTCCTCACCGTCTTCGGCCGGCCGGAGAGCAGCAGCGCCTGCGAATGCGAGCGCAGCATGGACGCGTCGCTCAGCCAGAGCCTGCATCTGCTGAACGCGAAGGACATCCAGGACCGCCTCGCCGCCGACGGCAGCCGTCCGGCCCGCCTCGCGCTCGACACCACGGCCCCCGACGAGGTCAAGCTGCGCGACCTGTACCGCGTGGCCTACGCCCGGGACCCGCAGCCCGACGAGCTCAAGGTCGCCATCGAGTACGTGACCAAGAAGACCGCCGCGGCGAAGGACGATCCGTCCAAGGGCAAGGCGCGCCGCGAAGCCTACGAGGACACCCTCTGGGCGCTGCTGAACACGAAGGAATTCCTGTTCAACCACTGAGCCATGCGGCTTCGCCTTCTCCTCGTGCCGGTGGTCGCGCTGTGGGCCTGCCGCTTCGGTGCGTCCGCCCAGCTTCCCGCGGCGAAACTGACCGGGATCTTCCCGGTCGGGATCCGCGCCGGGACGACCAACGACCTCTCCATCACCGGCAGCGACCTGGAAGGCCCGGTCTCGTTGCGCTTCTCCGACGCCCGCATCGTCGCGACGCCGAAGGCCGGTAACTCGGCCGCCTTCACCGTCGTCGTCCCGGCCGAGGTGCCGCCGGGCATCGTGGACGTCCGGTTCGCCGGGCGTTTCGGCGTCTCGAACCCGCGCGCGTTGGCGATCGGGGACCGGCCGGAATCGATCGGACCGACCACCAACACGACCTCCGAGGCCGCCGCGCCGGTCGAGCTCGGGTCGGTCGTCGACGGGCGCATCGCCGCGAACACCGCGAGCTGGTTCCGGTTCACCGCGAGATCCGGACAGCGTGTCATCGCGCGCGTCGAGGCCCGCGAGCTGGATTCCCGCCTCGAACCGGTGCTCGCCGCATTCGGCGCCGACCAGCGCGAGCTGGCCAACTCGCGCCGGGGGTTCCTCGACTTCACCGCGCCGGTGGACGGCACGTATCGGGTCCGGCTCAACGACCAGACCTTCCGCGGCGGCGACGACCATCCGTATCGACTCACCATCGGTGCCGGTCCGCATCTCGACTTCGCCTTGCCCGCCGTGCTCCGCGCCGGCGGCACCAACCGCGTGACGCTCTACGGGCGGAACCTTCCTGGCGGGAAACCGAGTCCGTTCACCGGCATCGACGGTCGCGCGCTCGACCAGCTCGGCGTCGAGATCGTCGCGCCGGCACAGGGCGAAGTGCCGGCCGCTTTGTTGCGGCGTCCCGCGGCGGCGGTGCTCGCGGGCGGATCGATCGCGTGGAGCCTGACCGCTCCCGACGGACGTTCGAACCCGCTGCTCTTCGGCCTCGTCACCGGGGAAGTCGTGGTGTCGGCCGAGGACGGACTCGTGCCGGTGACGCCGCCGGTGGAGTTCTCCGGGCTGTTCCCGCGACGCGGTGGACGCAGCGGCGTCACCTTCGAGGCGAAGAAGGGCGATGTCCTGTGGTTGGAGATCTGGGGCGAACGGCTCGGACCGGTGTGTGATCCGTTCGCCTTGCTCCAGCGGGTGACCAAGGGGCCGAAAGGCGAGGAACAGGCGGCCGATCTCCAGGAGTTCGGCGACACCGATGCCAACGTGGGCGGACGCGATTTCAACACGACCACGCGCGATCCGGTGGGGCGCATCGAGATCAAGGAGGACGGCCTCCATCGCGTGCTCGTGCGGGACCTCTTCAACACCGGCAAGGACAGTCCGCGCCATCCGTACCGCCTGAGCCTGCGGCGCGAGACGCCCGATTTCCGTCTGGTCGCCTTGCCGCAACCACCGCCCAAGCTGAAGGACGACGACCGTCAGATCCATGCGACGGCCGCGTCGTTGCGGCGCGGCGAGACCGTCCCGCTGCGCGTGCTGGCGTTGCGCCGCGACGGATTCAACGGCGAGATCGAGATCACCGCGACGAATCTGCCGGCCGGGGTGACCTCCGTGCCGGGCCGGATCGCCGAAGGGCAGGGGGCCGGATCGGTCCTGCTGACGGCATCCGACGTCGCGCCCAGCGCGGTGGCAGCTATCCAGGTCGTCGGGCGGGCCCTAGGC
>CANGMH010000227.1 GCA_947454005.1 Verrucomicrobiota bacterium | reverse complement strand
GCGCGTCCCGTCGAGATTCGACGTCAAGCTCGACACCAGCGGCGGCCATATCCACGTGAGCGACCTCACCGGCGACGTGAAGGCCCGCACGAGCGGCGGTGGGCTGAAGTTCGCGCGCATCCACGGCCCCCTCCACGGCGACACCTCGGGCGGGGGCATCCAGCTCGCGGATTGCGAGGGCGCGATCAAGGTGGACACCAGCGGCGGCGGCATCGAATCGACGGGCGGATCGGGCACGTTGCGCGCCGACACCTCGGGCGGGTCGATCTCGGTGAAGCGCTTCGCCGGCCCGGCCCACCTCGACACGAGCGGCGGCGGCATCAAGGTCGAGGACATCGGCGGGGCGGTGGAGGCGTCGACCTCGGGCGGGTCCATCAGCGCGCGCCTGCGGTCGCCGTTGCCGGGGCCGGTGAAACTCGACACGTCCGGCGGCGGCATCACCGTTGATGCCCCCGCGGAAACCGCCTTCGATCTCGACGCCGACACCTCGGCGGGTAGCGTCACCTGTGACCTGCCCATCGCCGCGGTCGGCAAGAAGGAGCGAGACCATCTCAAAGGCCCGGTGAACGGCGGCGGCCCCAAGGTCTCGCTCGACACGAGCGCCGGCAGCATCCGCGTCCGCAAGTTCGTCGCCGACGCCGTGCGCTGACCATGTCCGCACCGTCCGTCATCGCGCTGGTCGGCGACCACGATCCGAGCATCGTGGCGCACCAGGCCATCCCTCGGGCCCTCGCCGCGGCGACGGCGGCCATCGGATCGATCGTGATCTGGACCTGGCTTCCGACGGAGGCGGTCCGGAGCGCGGACCTCGGCGATTTCGCCGGGTTCTGGCTGGTGCCGGGCAGTCCGTACCGGTCGATGGACGGTGCCTTGGCCGTGGGGCGGTGGGCGCGGGAGGAAGGCGCGCCCTTCCTCGGCACGTGCGGTGGTTTCCAGCACGCGTTGATCTCGTTCGCGCGCGACGTCGCCGGGCTTCCATCGGCCGACCATGCGGAGACCTGCCCGGATGCGGCGTTCGCGGTGATCGCGCCTTTGGCGTGCGGTTTGGTCGAGGTCACCGGGAAGGTCCGCTTCGCGCCCGGCAGCCATCTGCACCGTGCGTACGGGGCAGGGGAAGCCACCGAAGGCTACCACTGCCGATACGGCTTGGCCCCGGCGTACCGCGAGATCTTGGCGAGTCACGGGTTTCGTTTCACCGCGACCGATGATCAGGGAGACGTGCGCGGGGGCGAGTTGGAAGGACATCGGTTCTACGTCGGCACGCTGTTCCAGCCGGAGCGGAGCGCCCTGCGAGGCGAGGCGGCCCCGCTGGTGGAAGCGTTCGTCCGCGCTGTTGCCGGAAAGACCTGAATCTCCACGACCTTTTCAGAGCCTCCATACGTTCAAACCTACGACCGACCGTCCCGATGCGCCGCGCCGCCCAAAAGGCTGTGCCGAGGTACCGAGCAGTATCCGTATTCAGGACGAGTGTGGAGCCGCCCGTGAGACAGGCGGCTCCGGCGCGGCGCATCCGGGCGGCCGGTCGTTGGTCGTGATATTTTCGGGACGGGAACCCGCGCCGAGGTTTCGGTGCGACACGGAAAGTTGGCTGCCGTGCGTTCCCTGGTTTGATCCGCGACCGCGGGTCCCGTCCCGTTTGCTTTCCCGTCCGGTCTGCCGAGGACGCCGTCGGGGTCGTGGGTGCCGGTGGGACGCGGACCATTTCCTGCGTCGATGCCGAACCGTCACGGGATGTCCTCGATGTCTCCTCCCGAGGATCTCTCCGGTTCCATGCGGGTCGACGAACCGCCGACAACCTCCCCGCGGAGCCAGGCCGCGAGATCATGCAGGTGATTTCGACCTTCGACCTTCGACCCGAGACCCGAGACCCGAGACCCGAGACCCGAGACCCGAGACCCAAGACCCAAGACCCCATCCCGACATGGACACGCTGGCCCGGGTTGACCACTCTCTTCCCGTTCCTATGGCACGCACACTTCTCATCGGCATCGATTCCGGCACGCAGTCCACCAAAGCGCTCGTCGTCGATGCGCGGTCCGGCAAGGTCCTCGGCTCCGGTTCCTCCGCTTACGGGCTCATCGAAGGCTTGCCACCCGGCGCCAAGGAGCAGCATCCGCACGTCTGGCGAGAGGCGACGTCCAAGGCCGTCCGGGCGGCGCTCAAGGAGGCCAAGGCCGCGGCGGGCGAGGTGGTCGCCATGGGCGTGAGCGGCCAACAGCACGGGTTCGTGCCGCTCGACAAGGCGGGCGAGGTCATCCGGCCGGCGAAACTTTGGTGCGACACATCCACGGCGGCCGAATGCGATGAGATCACCGCGGCGCTCGGCGGACCGAAGGCCGCGATCAAGGCGGTCGGCAACGCCGTGCTGCCCGGATTCACCGCCTCGAAGATCCTCTGGCTGAAGCGGCATGAGCCGAAGAATTTCGCGAAGCTCGCGACGGTGCTGCTTCCGCACGACTACCTGAACTTCTGGCTGACCGGGGTCGCTTCCATGGAACCCGGCGACGCCTCCGGGACCGCGCTGATGGATGTCCGCAAGCGCCGCTGGAGCGAGGCCGCCGTGAAGGCCATCGACGCCGAGCTGATGGGCAAGTTGCCGACCTTGGCTTCCAGCGATTCGCCGGCCGGCGTGCTGGGCGCGGCCACGGCGAAAGAGCTCGGGCTCCCCACGGGCGTGCTCGTGAGCGCGGGCGGCGGCGACAACATGATGGGCGCCATCGGCACCGGGAACACCCGCGAGGGCGTGGTGACCGCGAGCTTCGGCACGAGCGGCACCATCTACGCCTGCGCGGAGAAACCGGTCGTCGACCCGAGGGGCGAGATCGCGGCCTTCTGCGATTCCACCAACCGTTGGCTGCCGCTGCTCTGCACGATGAACGTGACCGTCGCCACCGAGATGGTGCGCCGCGAACTCGGGCTCGACCATGCGGCCTTCGAGAAGGCGGCCTCCAAGGCGCCCGCGGGTTCCGACGGTCTGCTCCTGCTGCCGTATCTCGAGGGCGAGCGCACGCCGAACGTCCCGGACGGCACCGGTGTCTTCTTCGGTGTCCGGCCGAAGACGTCCACGGCGTCGCACCGCGCGCGGGCCGCGATGGAAGGCGTCACGATGGGCATGAACTTCGGGCTCCGCCGTCTCGCCGAGCTGGGCGTGAAGGCCACCCAGGTCCGGGCCACCGGCGGCGGCGCGAAGTCGAAGCTCTGGCGGCAGATCATGGCCGATGTCTTCGGCGCCGAGGTCGTGACGCTCAAGGTCGCCGAAGGCGCGGCCTATGGCGCGGCGTTGCAGGCGCTCTGGTGCTGGCGCCGGTCGAAGGGCGAGCGGGTCGGCATCGAGGAGATCACGGACGCCTTCGTCACCCTCGACAAGTCGCAGACCGCGGTCCCCGACGCCAAGGCGAACGCGGTCTACGGCGGGCTCCAATCGATACAGGACGAGCTCGGCCAGGTGCTCCGTCCGGCCTTCGCCAAGCATCGCGCGCTGCTCGCCTGAGCCCGCGAGGCCTGCGCGGTGTCTAGGGCCGGCGCAGGGCCCGGAGCAGGCGGCGGCCGATCGGCCCGCCGAAGCTCAGCGCGAGCACGATGAGCGACCGCGGCGAGCGGGACGCCCGCCAGGCGTTCCAAAGCTGGGCGCGTCCGGTGGCGTTCTCCCCGCGCAGCACCATCGCCACGCCGTAGCCGTAGCAGGTGTCGGCCTGTCGCCACCGGATCGCCGGATGGATGTCCGCCATCGCCGGGTCGGCGAGGATCCGCGAGTAGCGGTAGAAGTGCCCTTCGCACATCGCGACCGGAGCGCTCCCGCTCATCCCGCCGACGCCGGTGCGGTAGCTCATCAGGCGGCGCGGTTCGAACCATGCGCCGAGCCCGGTCTTCACACAGCTGTAGACCAACCAGGCGTCGATCGCGCCGCGCGCCCCGTCCTCGAGCATGTCCTCTCGCAGGCGGTCGCGGCGGAACAGGCAGGCGCCGACCGGCACCGAGAGGTCCACCAGCGCCATGCGGGGGAAATCCGCGAGCTTGCCCTCCGGCAACCGGTCGCGTCCGAAGCGCCGGGCGGCTTCCTCCGTCATCGCCGCGTCGTCGCTGCCGTCGGCGTCGATGACCTTGTGGTCGCAGAAGCTCAGCACCAGCCCGGGATCGGCCTCCAGCGGTCGCATCAAGGTCGCGACGAAATCCGCGTCCCAGAGGTCGTCGTCGTGCAGGATCCCGAGATAGCGGCCTTTCGCGAGCCCGAACCCGGCACGCCAGTTGCCCACGATCCCGAGATTTTTCGGATGCCGTATGTGCCGGACGCGCGGATCGGCCTCCGCCAGCGACCGGGCGACCCCGGCCGTCTCGTCGGTGCTGTGGTCGTCGAGCACCAGGATCTCCAGTCCGTGGTGGCTCTGCCGGCAGGCGCTCAGCACGGCCTGGCGGAGCAGGGCGGGCCGGTTGAACGTCGGGACGAGGACCGTAACTAGTGGCAACCCGGACATCGGCGGCACCATACTGGCGCGACCGGATCGAAGTCTCCAAAATGATGGACCCGACAGACCCACCCGCTCCCGACCGCCCCAAGCGCCGCGCGCGCTACGCGGGCAAGAACCCGCGCCGCTTCGACGAGAAATACAAGGAGCACGACCCGGTCCGCTACGCCGCCGATGTGGCGAAGGTGGTCGCCGGCGGCAAGACACCGGCCGGTTCGCATCGGCCGATCATGGTCGCGGAGATCCTCGAGGCGCTCGCGCTCAAGCCCGGTGGGGTCGTCGTGGATTGCACCCTCGGCTACGGCGGCCACGCCCGCGAGTTGCTGGCGCAGGTCGCGCCGCGGCGCTCCGGTCTCCCGCCTGCTGCCGAGGCGATGACATCGGAAGGGACCGGGAGTCCCGGAGCCACCTTCGCCGGGGGTGCCGCCGCAGCCAAGGGGGACATGCCGCAAGGCCGGCTCATCGGCCTGGATGTGGATCCCATCGAACAGCCGAAGACCATCGCGCGGTTGCGCGAGGCAGGTTTCGGCGAAGACGTCTTCACGCCAGTCCGGCGCAACTTCGCCGGGCTGCCGCAGGTCCTCGCGGAGCTCGGCATCGAGGGTGCCGACGCCATCCTCGCGGATCTGGGCGTCTCTTCGATGCAGCTCGACGACCCCTCGCGCGGCTTCACCTTCAAGGACGACGGCCCGCTCGACCTCCGCCTGAACCCGCGGCGTCCGCCCTCCGCATCGGATCTTCTGGCCTCCATCCGCGTCGACCGGTTGGAGGCGCTCCTCGCGGAGAACTCCGACGAACCCGACGCCGCCACGCTCGCCCGCGAGATCGTCGCCGTCCGCGACCGCGCGCCGATCTCCCGCACGCGGCAGCTCGCCGAGGCTGTGCGCGGGATCCTCGCCGGGTCGCGGCTCTCGCGCGGCCGTGACGCCGACAACGCCTGCGTGCGCCGGGTGTTCCAAGCGTTGCGGATCGCGGTGAACGACGAGTTCGGCGTGCTCGACACCTTTCTCCGCAACCTGCCCGGCTGCCTCCGTCCGGGAGGACGTGTGGCCGTGCTCACGTTCCATTCGGGCGAGGACCGCCGGGTGAAGAAGGCCTTCCAGGAAGGCGAGCGGAACGGGACCTACTCGTCCGTGGCCCGCGACGTCGTCCGGGCGACGCCGGACGAACAACGGTCGAATCCCCGCAGCGCCCCTGCGAAGTTGCGATGGGCGGTCCGCGCCTGATCCGGCCGGCGGGCTCGGCGGCGCACGCTGCCGTCGTTCTGGGGACCGCTCCTGGCCGGACCTCGTGCGGCACGGGCCGCGATGTCTTTTGCATTCCGCCGGCGATGCTCCAATCTCCGGATACCGGACCGTGAAGATCTCCATCGTCATCCCCGCCTACAACGAAGAGAAGCTCTTGCCCGCGACGCTGCGCGCGGTGCAGGCGGCGAGGGCGGCGTTCACGGAGCGCGGCTGGGACAGCGAGGTCGTCGTGTGCGACAACAACTCGACCGACCGGACCGCCGAGGTCGCGCGGGCCGGCGGTGCCGCGGTGGTCTTCGAGCCGGTCAACCAGATCGGCCGCGCCCGGAACACCGGGGCCGCCGCGGCCACCGGTGATTGGATCCTCTTTGTGGACGGCGATTCCGAGCCGTCGGCCGGCCTCTTCGGCGAGATGGCCGACGCCGTGTCCGGCGGGAAGGTGCTTGCCGGCGGCTCGACCTTGCGGACGGATGCGCGGAGCTGGTGGTACGATCTCTTCGCGTGGATGTGGTGCCAGTGGAGCCGGATCGCCACGCACATGGCCGGTTCTTTCATCTTCGTGGAGACCGCGGCGTTCCGCCAGCTGGGCGGCTTCTCCGACAAGCTCTTCGCGGCCGAGGAGCTGGACCTGTCGGTGCGCCTCAAGAAGCTGGCCCGGCAGCGCGGCAAACGCGTCGTGATCCTCCACCGGCATCCGCTCATGACATCGGCGCGCAAGGCCGAGCTCTATTCGCTGCGCGAGACGGTGGTGTTCATGGTCAAGACCGTCCTGCGCCCGAAGAAGATGCTCTCCGACCGCTCGGCCTGCGCCATCTGGTACGACGGCCGCCGTTGACGCGGCGATCCGGGCCCGGGAGGAACTTCGGCCGGCCACGGCCTCCGGCGGGTGGTCGGCCGGACCGGATCATCGCGGACGGGGTGGCGCCTTGCCGGGATCCTCACCGTCGTGGGGACGATTCTCCCTTGCCAGCCGGGCGTCGGCTCCCCGATTTTCACGCATGGCAGACACTCTTCCGCCCGCCGCCGTCGATGCCGAGTTCTATCCTCAGGCCGATGCGTTCTTCCGTGCCCATGGCGCGACCGCGCTCACGTTCGACGATGTCACGCTGGCGACCCTGTACTCGGACGTCCTGCCGCGGGACGCCCAGCTCCATACGACCCTGGCGGAGGGCCTGAGCCTCAACATCCCGGTCATCTCGGCCGACATGGACACCGTCACCGAGGCGCGCATGGCCATCGCGATGGCCTTGAGCGGCGGCCTCGGGCTCATCCACTACAATCTCGCCGAGAAGCAGCAGCTCGCCGAGGTCAGCCGCGTGAAGAACCACGTCCACGGGCTGATCCAAGACCCCATCCAGGTCGGCCCCGACCAGTTCATCGGGGACGTGCTGGAGCTGATCGAGCGCAAGCGGTTCTCCTTCTCGACCTTCCCGGTGGTCGATTCCACCGGCAAGCTGATCGGGCTCCTGCCCGGCCACGTCGTGAAACCGCGCTACGCCAAGCGCAAGGTCGCCGAGTCGTTGCAGCCGCGTTCACAGGTGTACACGGTGAACGTGAAGGAACTGGGAAGCGACCCGATCGCCCGCGCGGACCGCTTCTTCACCGACCACGCCGGCATCCACAAGCTGCTCGTGGTCGACGACGGGGACCGGTTGCAGGGGCTCTT
>CANGMH010000226.1 GCA_947454005.1 Verrucomicrobiota bacterium | reverse complement strand
GCCGTCGCGAACTGGGTCATCAACGACCTCTCCGCGAAGCTCGCCGGCTCGTCCACGACGGTGGCCGACCTCAAGTTCGCCCCGGCGGCGCTGCGCGAGCTGGTCGCGCTCGTCGATTCCGGGAAGATCAGCCACCCGATCGCGCAGCAGGTCTTCGCGGACCTGTTCGCGGAAGGCGGTGCGCCGGCGGCGATCGTCGAACAGAAGGGCCTCGCGCAGATGAGCGACAGCGGCGCGATCGAGCGCATGGCCGACGAGGTCATCGCGGCGAACCCCGGGCCGGCCGCCGATTTCCGGGCCGGCAAGGCGGCCGCGCTGAACTTCCTCAAGGGCCAGCTGATGAAGCTGTCCAAGGGCAAGGCCAACCCCGGCATCGCCGGCGAGGTCCTGGAGCGCAGGCTCCGCGCCTGACCAAGCAGCCACGTTTGGGGCTTGTTGCGACCCGGTGCGAGCGGTTGAACTCAAGGACACATGAGCGAGCCATTGGAACGACTTCTCTGGCTGTCCCATGAGATGGGCCGGGCCGACCGAGGTCTGGTCGACCTGAACGAAGGCAACGTCTCGGCGCGGCTGGACGGCGACCGTTTCTTGGTGAAGGCCAGCGGTTCGCAGATGTCCACGCTGACGGCCGACGAGGTCGTCGAGTGCCACGCCTCCAAGATCCTCGAGCTGCTCGACATGCCGCTCGTCGACAGCGCCGAGCTGGATACGACGCTATTGGATGCCCGGATCGACAAATCCGCCAGGCGGCCCAGCCGTGAAGCCGCGTTCCACGCCTGGTTGCAGCAGCTCGAGGGCATCCGCTACGTCGCGTACTGTGCTCCTGCCGCCTGCCTGCAGGTGCTCTGCTCACCGATGGCGGAGACGTTCTCGGAGCAGCGCATGTTCCCCGACCAGGTGAACCACACCGGGGTCGCGTCCGTCTTCGTGCCGTATGCCGATCCCGGGAGCCCGTTGGCCCGGGAGATCCGCGGCCGCGTGACGCTCAACCAGCGCCGCGGTTCGGTCCGGGTACCGCGGTTGATCACCCTCCAGAACCGCGGGATCATCGCCCTCGGCGCCACGCCGGATGCGGTGCTGGCGACCTTGCTCATGGCCGAGAAGGCGGCAAAGGTCTTCTTCGGCGCGGCCCTGCTCAACGGCCCGCTCTTCCTCAAACCGGGACAATCGCAGAAGCTGGAGAACCCTTCCGTGCCGTCGCAGCGGCCGCGCATCCTGAAGCAGTGACCGCGGCCGCGGATGCGGGGGTTGGATTCTGCCGAGACTTTCGTTGCCTCGGCGTCACCGATTCCTTACAAACAAACAGGCTCGCCCCACCGGTCGCTCATCCCGTCCGGCGGCTCCGCGCCCGACCGTGCCTGCGAAACCTGCCAGACCTGACAACCGATCCTCCTCCCGCCGCTCGCGGGTGAGCGCCGGCCTGTTGATGTACCGGCAACTGGACGGCGAACTGCAGGTGTTCATCGCGCGTCCCGGCGGCCCCTGGTTCCCGAACAAGGAGCACGACGTCTGGACCATCCCGAAGGGCGAGGTCGAGCCCGGCGAACAGCTGCTCGAGGCGGCCATCCGCGAGTTCCAGGAAGAGGTCGGCATCGAGCCTTCCGGCCCGTTCATCGAGCTCGGGTCGATCCGGCAGAAAGGCGGCAAGACCGTCCACGCCTGGGCCTTCTCCGGCGATTGGGAGGACGGCTGCCCGATCCAGAGCAACACCGTCGACATCGAATGGCCGCCCGGCTCCGGCCGCTGGTCGACCTGGCCGGAGATCGACCGCGCTGCGTTCTTCACGGTGCCCGCGGCCCGCGAGCGGATGAAGTTCACGCAGCAGCCGCTCATCGACCGCTTGGCCGAGCTGCTGGCGCGGGTGCCGGTCGCGGCCTGAACCGCCCGGCGGCGGACGTCAATCCTTCGCCCAGAAGTCGAGCACGAACACGTCCGCGATCAGCGGCTTCACGAGGGCGCCGAACTCCTTGTGGTCCGGATGCACCAGGTAGGCGTTGCGGTCCTCCTCGGAGTTGAAGGTGAGGATCCATCCGTGGGTGCAGCCCTTGTTCAGCCCTTCGGGGCTGTTGTTCAGGCCCCAGGCGAGCTTCTGGACCTGCGGGATCTTGGTCTTCAGCGCGCGGAACGCCTCCTCGACCTTCTTCACGTCGTCCTTTCCCGCGGTGTCCTTGAACTTGAACGCGACCACGTGCTGGAGCTTCCCGGCCTTGGCCTTCTTGCTCTCGGATTTCTTGCCCGCTTTCGCGGCCTTGGCGGGTTTCGTGTCTTGGGCGGCGGCTTTGGGCATGGCGATGGGAGCGCACGCGGCGAGGAGCGCGGCGCAGAGGAGGGGCTGGAGTTTCATTTCGGGCGAGGATGCGGACGTGGTGCGGCACGGAACCTAGGCGCGCCCGGCGCCGGGACGCAAGCTGCGGACGTGGCCGTTGTCGCGGAACCAGCGGATGGCGTCCGCGAGCGCCTCGGCCGGCGGCGTCTGCGGCATGCCGAGCTCGGCCACGGCCTTGGCGGGGTTGAACCACATCGTGTGCTTCGCCATGCGCACGCCGGCCAGCGGCGCCTTGGGCGGCTTGCCCGTGAGCTTCGAGACGAACTCGTCCACATGCGCCGCCGCAAGCGCCAACGGGTACGGCACCCGCATCCGCGGTCCGGGGACACCCGAGAGACGCTCTATCTCCTGGAACGCGTGCTGCATCGTCCAGTTCCCGTCGCGATGGCCGAGGATGTAGCGCTCTCCGATCCGGCCTTTCTCGGCGGCAAGGATGTGCCCGACCGCCACGTCGCGGACGTGGACGAAGTTGAGCCCGGTGTCGAGATAGCCCGGCATCGCGCGGTTGAGATGGTCGACGATGACCTTGCCGGTGGGGGTGGGTTTGACGTCGCGTGGACCGACCGGTGCGCTCGGGTTCACGATGACGACCGGCGCGCCCTGCTGCACGAGCTCGCGCGCGGCGACCTCGGCCTGCCACTTGGAGAGCTTGTACGGGTTCGACATCTGCGCCTCGGAGACCGGCGCCTTCTCGTCGGTCGGGATGATGCGGTCGCCGGGACTGGGCTTGGGCAGACCGATGCAACCGACCGTGCTGGTGTACACGATCCGGGAACATCCGGCCTTCATCGCGCCGCGGATGACCTTCTGCGTGCCGAGCACGTTCGCGCGGAACATCGGCCCGTAATCCGGAAGCCACAGCGCGTAGCTCGCCGCGACGTGGAAGCACCAGTCGCAGCCGCGCATCAGCTCGGCGAGGGTGTCCGATTTGTCGGTGATGTCGCCCTCGACGCGTTCGTGCGCCGCACCGGCGAGGCCGCGCACATCCGCACCCGGACGCAGGAGGGCGCGGACACGGTGCCCCCGCGCGACGAGCTCATGGACGAGGTTCGCGCCGACGAATCCCGAGGCACCGGTGACGAAGCAGTTCACGGAGCGCGAGCAGACCACGGCGTCGCGCGGTCGGACACCGATTTCCGCCGCGCCATCGGAACGCCTCGCGGGGATCTCACCGCCGCCCGGCCATCAGCGACTCGATCTCGTCGGCTTCGAGCGGGATGTCGGCCATCAGGTCCACGTTGCCACCGGCCTTGATGAGGATGTCGTTCTCCAGACGCACCGCGAATCCTTCCTCCCGGATGTAGATCGCGGGCTCGACGGTCATCACCCAGCCCTCGGCGAACGGCTCGGTCGTGAACCCGACGTCGTGGACATCCAGGCCGAGCGGATGGCCGCAGCCGTGCATGAAATATCGGCGGTAGGCCGGCTTCTCCGGGTCCTGCCGCTTGATGTCGCGCGTCGTGACCAGGCCGAGGTCCACGCACTCCTTCTCGATGTGCTGCTCGCACTCCTTCTGCCAATCGGCGGGCTTCTTGCCCGGGACCAGGCCGGCGATCTGCGCGCGCAGCACGCGGAGGACGGCGTCGTAGACCTGGCGCTGGCGCTTGGTGAACCTGCCGTTCACCGGGATGGTGCGCGTGAGGTCGGCGTTGTAGTTCGCGTAGTTCGCGGCGACGTCTAGCAGCAGCAGGTCGCCGGCTTTGCACGGCCCGTCGTTCTCGATGTAGTGCAGCACGCAGGCGTTGGCGCCGCTGGCGATGATGGGGTTGTAGGCGAAGCCGCCGCCGCCGCGCGTGAACTCGTGGATGAACTCCGCCTCCAGCTCCAGCTCGTTGACACCGGGGCGGACGTATCGGGCCACCCGCTCGAAGCCCGCCTGGGTCAGGTCGCACGCCTTCTGGAGCAGCGCGACCTCATCCGCCGTCTTGACCACGCGGAGACGGTGCAGCAACCGGGCGAGCCGCTGGTAGTCGTGCAGCGGATACCGCTTCTGGAGGCCGGCGATGAAACGGGCGTCGCGGGTCTCCACCTCGGAGACCGAGCGCTTGTGCTCGTTGGTGTTGAGGTAGACGTGCTCCGCCTCGCACATCAGCTTGTGGAGGAAGACCGGGAACTCGGAGACCCAATGGACCTGCTGGATCCCGGTGATCCGGCGCGCCTCCTCCTTGGTGAGCTTGTGTCCTTCCCAGATGGCGATGAGCTCGCTGGTCTCGCGCAGGAACAGGACCTCGCGGTGCTTCTCGTCGGCGGCATCCGGGAAGAGCACGAGGACGGACTCCTCCTGGTTCACGCCGGTCAGCCAGAAGAGGTCGGAATTGGCGACCAACCGGAGCGTGCCGTCGGCGTTCGTGGGCAGGATGTCGTTGGCGTTCACGACCGCGAGCGAGCCCGGCAACATCAGGCGGGCGAGGCGGGCGCGGTTCTCGACGAAGAGCCGGGACGGGATCGGGGAATGGCGCATGGCCGGCAAGGTTGGGCCGGAAGCCGGGGCGGAGGCAACAACGGCGCGCGGATCGGGCGCACCGGGACCGCGACCGGCGGGAACGACCGGGAGGCTTGTGCTGAAAAAGCTTCCCGGCGGCTGGCAACCAGGCCCCGGGACCGCTCATCCTTGCCTCGTGATGAACGCATCCTCGGCTTCCCCGGCCCGCAGCGGAGCGCTGCTCGCGATCAACCTGCTCTTCCTCATGGTGTGGGGATTCGCCGGCATCGGGAAGATCGTCTCCGGGTACCCGGCATGGTTCGGTGACAAGTTCGGCAAGACCCTGCTCGCCACGTTCCCGGGCCTGGCGCTCTCGTACTGGTCCTTGGCGGGCGCCGAGCTCCTGGCGTTCGCCTTGGCCGCGTGCGCGCTGCTGGGCGGCGAGTTCCTCGGCCGCCGCGCGCCGACGAAGCTGACCTGGATGCTCGTGTGGAGCCTGTTCGTGTTCGTGCAGCTCAGCTTCGGCCTTTGGCTGACCTCCGATTTCACCGGCTGCGCGCAGATGTTCGCCTACTTCGCCGGGACGCTCGTGTCGCTGCACTTCGTCGGCGGCGCATCGGCATCGGCTAACGCGCCAAGGTGAAGCGCCCCTTCCAGTCGACACGGTAGGCGCGGCCGTGGGTGAGCAGCGTGCAATCGATCTCGATGGCGTCGCCCGCGCGCAGCTCGTCATGGCCGAGCAACGCGGCGGGGATCTCCATGCCGGCGACGTTGCCGACGTTGCTGCCCACGCCCGATGCGTTCTCGACGCGCACCTTCGGCTCGCTCCAGACCGGCTCCCGGCCGGCGCCGATCCGCGCATGGACGATCTCACGGCCGTCCACCCGCAGGGTCCAGAGCGCGCGATCGGCCTTCGGCACCGAGGTGCCGCGATAGTAGGCCGGCTCCACGATGTCCAGCGAGTAGAGCCCGACGAAGAGCCCGCGCGGGCTCCAGCAGACATAGAGATCCGCCAAGGGCGCCTCGCCGGACGCCTTCACGAAACCGCGTTCGCGATCCCAGGCGCGCATCGCCCGGGGCGGCAGGAAATCGGCGAGCGGGTCCGGCGGCGCAGGCGGGACCCCTTGCGACGCATCCGGCCTTGCGGACTGTGGCGCGGAATGACGACGTCCGGCGTCGAACGACCGGAACATTTCGACGAGCTCCTCGTAGGGGCGGTCTTGGATGTCGACCAACCCGAAGTTGAAGTTCTCGCCGTCCTCGCGCCCGTGGGTCGGTTCATCCGAGAACTGGAACCAATCCGCGCCGACGACAAAAGGCAGGCGCGCCAACGAACCGAGCGTCGTCCGCGCGACCTCGGCCCTCGCCGCCTGCGTCGGCGCGACGGGGTAGGTGCCGTGCGAGTTGCGGTTGCCGCTTCGGTTCTCGCGGGCGGCCGCGTAGAACTCGCCGACGACCACCGGCTTCCCGGTGAGCGCGTGGAGCGTTTCCGGATAACAGCGCAGGAACGAGCCGTCGTCCCAGTGCGCGTTCAGGTTGCTCGACGCGACGTCGACGTGCCGCGCCGAGGCGCGGGCGACCTCCGGGTAGAAGAAGGATTGGTAGCGGTCCCCGAGGAAGAGCGCGTCCGGGTCGTTCTTCCGGATGAGCCCGCGCATGACCTCGTAATACCGGTCCGCGACCATGCCGAGGAACCGGCGCATCACGCGGACGCCGTCGCCTCCCGGCCGCAGGAAGAGCATCCCGCCGCGCCGGAGCTGCGACCAACCTGTCGCGTTCTCCGGTTCGAAATCGGCGAGCAGCTTCGTCCAGTCGCCGTCGTAGGTCTCGCGCAACAACGCGACGAGCCGGCGCCTCTGGCCGCTGCCGGAAGGCTGCTCGAGCGTCATCTTCCACAACGTCGCGTTCCACCATCCGAGCTCGTTGTCGCTGAAGTAGCCGACCACCCGGGGGTCGTCGCGGAGCGGCCCGATCTGGGCGCGCGCGGTCTCCTCCATCCGGCGGAGGTTGGCCTCGTCCCACATGTCCCACCACGGCGCGCCAGCGGCCGCGCCGATGTGCAGCACCGGCGTGACGCAGAGCGTCTGCGCCGGCGACGAGCGCAACGGAGGCAGATCTGCCCAACCGCCGAGCGTGGTGAAGCCCCACGAAGAGAGCCGCCGCAGTTCCACGTCGGCCCACGCGCCCGGCGCCACGTGCTGCCGCCACGCGGCGTAGGCCGGGTTCTCGGGATCGTAGGCCTCGCGGGAAGCGCCTTGCGACAGCACGCAGACGCCGACCGAGAAGAAGCGCCGGCCGGAAGGTCCGATGAACCACCATGCGCCATCGGCTCGCGCGACCTTGAAGCCGCCTTGCTCTCCGCGCGGATCATCGCCGGCCCTAGCCGCGCACGCCCAGCCGGACGTCGACGCGACCAGCGCGACCACCCCGAGCAGCCTTTGGATCCTGCCACATCGCATGCGCCGAGGATGCCAGGTCCCCGCAGCCTTTGGAACCCGGGGATCGGCGCCGTTTCGATTTCTCGGTCGGTCGCCCAGAGATCAGTCGCCGGCCGCGTCCCGATCCTGGCCGCCCGGTCACCGCATGGCACGCGACCAACCGTTCCGGGCTTGGCCGGAGGCCGGTGGCGGGGGACGCTCCGGCGATGAACATCCGTCGGTTTCTCTCG
>CANGMH010000225.1 GCA_947454005.1 Verrucomicrobiota bacterium | reverse complement strand
GGCTCCGCTTGCCGACGAACCAGAACGTCCTGCTGTCCGACACCGTCGGGTTCATCCGCAAGCTCCCCCACGGCCTGGTCGAGGCGTTCAAGGCCACGCTCGAGGAGGTCGTCGAGGCCGAGCTGCTGGTGCACGTCGTGGACGCGAGCCACATCAACGCCGAGCAACAGATCCAGGCCGTGGACCAGGTTTTGTCCGAGATCGGCGCCTCGCAGAAACCGACCTTGATGGTCTTCAACAAGGTCGACCGCGAGGCCGGCGCCGCGATGGCCGAACGGCTCGCCGCCCGGTACCCGCGATCGGTCTGCATCTCGGCGCGGACCCGCGCCGGTTTCGCCGAGCTGATGGCCGAGCTCGGCGTGATGCTGCGGCCCATCCGCGATTTCGTCTCCGTGGCGGTGCCGCACGATTCGCCCGACGTCATCGCCCGGCTGCACGCGGTCGGCCAGGTCGTCGAGCGCGACTACAGCGGCGAGGTGGCGAAGTTCCGCGTCCGCCTCCCGCCGCACCTGCGCTCGGAGTTCGCTCCCTTCCTCGTCCCCGATCCGGCCTGATCCGGCCGGACGCGGTCCCGCCGACGAACGTCGCCCGCGATGGTCGCGGATGCCGCCGGTTCACCGCATCAGCACCGGCAGGCTCGCCGCGGCGACCGCTTGGCCGTGGCGCTTGTCCTTCTCGTCGGGCGTGTGGAAGCGCACGCGCTCGGCCAACGCGGGGAACTCCGTCTCCAGCACCCGGCGCGCGGCCGCGAGGATGAGGTCGCCGCCTTCGCCGGTGGTCACGCGACCCAGCACCAGCACGTGGTCGAACGCGTAGAAATCCGCGTCGTGCGCCAGCCCGTAGCCGAGGTAGGTGCCGATCGTGTCGTAGATGCGCGCGGCGCGGGGGTCGCGGTCCGCCTTCATCAACTCCTGCACGAGCTTGAGCTTCTCGGGCAACGGCAGCCCCGGGTCGCACTCGATCCCGGCCGGCCCGATCAGGCGTCCGACGGCCTGCTGCGAGAAGTACTGCGCCCCGCAGCCCAGGTCGCCGCTCCACTCGTCGCGCGGCGCCGCGAGGCTGTAATCGGCGGGATTGAAGGCGAGCTCGTTCAGCCAGGACGTGATGTTGCCGTCCGCCGTCACGAACCCCGCCGCCGTGCTCGTGCCCATCGCGATGCCGAGCACCGAGTCCACGCCGAGCGACATCGACGCCGCGAGCGCGGTGACCTCGCCGTCGTTCACCACGTCGAACGGGATGCCGTCCCAGGCGCGGCGCAGCTCCAGGAAGAGGTCCTTCACCCGCGAGTCGAACAACGGCTGCGGCACGCCGCGGAAGAGCGAGGCGACCTTCACCCGGTTGTTCACGTACACGCCCGCGGCGCTGCCGCCGATGGCGTCCACGCGCGGCAGATGCGCCGCCGCGCGACGCAACGAATCCATCACGCCGTCGAAATGGTACTGCGGGTCCGGCTGGAAGTACGGGTCCCAGACGATCTCCTCGCTGAAGACGCAGCGTCCGTCGATGACCGCGGCCACCTTGCGGTCGCTCCCGCCGAGGTCGAACCCGATGCGGCAGCCGTCCCAATGGCGTCCCAGCGGCGCCGTGACCGACCTCGGCGCCGGCAGGTCCGCCGGCGTCGGCGCGTGGACGACCTCGATGGGGCGGTCGTAGATGCGTTGCCCGATGATCTCGGAATCGAAGCGCCCGGTCGCCGTGCCGGTGTAGTGGGCGCGCAACCCCTCCGCGAGCGCCACCGGTCCGGCGACATGGATGCGCCAGCCGCCGTAGGCCCAGAGCAGGAACTTGGCGAGGCGCTCGGTGAAGTACGGGTTGGCCACCGCGGCGTCGGGATGCGCGGCGGCGAGCACGCGGAACGGATGGTGGAAGACCGATCCGTCGGCCTGTTCCAGCGCGAGCGTCACCGGCACGGTGGCCTCCGCGGCGAAGGCCCGCGTGGCGAGCGAGGCGGGACGGAAGACGGGATCGAGCACCGGCACGCAGCGCGGCGCGATGAGGAAGCGGTCGAGCGGACTCATGGCGGTCCGAGGCTGCGGATCGCGGTGCCCCGAGGCAAGCCTCGCCTGCGAAGAGGCTGTGGTCGGAAGCGGCGGTCGGCCTCCGGGCACCTGGACCACATCATGCCGGGCAGCAGGTCCGATGGGGCCGCGCGGCAGCGCGGACCCTACCCATGATGGTGGCGACGGGCTGCCGCCCGTCCGTGACTTCTCCCCGCGTCGTCGGCTTCGGCAGCACGCCGAAACGAGCCGCGGCCACGGGCGCATCCGGGCCCCGCCCCGCCGCGATCCCGGCCCCTGTGACATTCCGGTGGCAAAAGCGGTGCGGATCTTGGTCCAATCGCCCGGCTCGGACCTCCTTTCCCTCATGCACCTCTCCTCGCTCGATTGGACCATCATGGCCGTCGCGTTCGCGATCTACCTCGCGATCGGCTTGTTCGTCGGCCGTTCCGCCGGCAAGGACTACGACAGCTACTTCCTCTCCGGCCGCTCGATGCCGTGGTGGCTGCTGGGCACCTCGATGGTGGCGACCACCTTCGCGACCGACACCCCGAACCTCGTGACCGGCATCGTCCGCCGCGACGGCGTGTTCGGGAACTGGATCTGGTGGTCCTTCCTGCTGACCGGGACGACCACCGTCTTCCTCTACGCCAAGCTGTGGCGCCGGAGCGACGTGCTCACGGACATCGAGTTCTACGAGCTGCGCTACTCCGGCAAGCCCGCCGCCTTCCTCCGCGGCTTCCGCGCCGTGTACCTGGGCGTCTTCTTCAACGTCGTCATCATGGCCAACGTCACCCTCGCCGCGATCAAGATCGGCGGCGTGATGCTCGGCCTCACGCCGCTGCAGACCATCGCCATCGCGTCCGTCGTGACCGTGGCCTACAGCATGGTCGGCGGCCTCACCGGCGTGCTGCTGACCGATCTCGTCCAGTTCATCATCGCGATGGTCGGCGCGATCTGGGCCGCGGTCCACGTGGTGAACCTCCCGCAGGTCGGCGGCCTCTCCAAGCTGCTCGCCCATCCCAACGTCGCCGGCCATCTCGACATGCTGCCCGACCTCTCGAAGGTCTCGTCGGAGACCTTCGGCGCCGTGTTCTTGTTCCCGCTGCTGATCCAATGGTGGTCCGCCTACTACCCGGGCGCCGAGCCCGGCGGCGGCGGCTACGTCGTGCAGCGCGTGCTGGCGGCGAAGAGCGAGGACCACGCCGTGGGCGCCACGCTGTTCTTCAACGTGATGCACTACGCCCTCCGCCCGTGGCCCTGGATCCTCGTGGCGCTGGCCTCGTTGGTCGTGTTCCCCGACGTCGCCTCGCTCCAGAAGGCCTTCCCGAAACTGGATCCGCAGATCGTCCAGCACGACCTCGCCTATCCGGCGATGCTCACCTTCCTGCCCGCGGGCCTGATGGGCATCGTCGTCACCTCGCTGATCGCCGCCTACATGAGCACGATGTCCACCCAGGTGAACTGGGGCTCCAGCATCCTGGTGAACGACCTCTACAAGCGCTTCATCAAGCCCGGCGCCGGCGAGACAGAGCTGGTGTGGGTCGGCCGCCTCGCGACGCCGCTGCTCATGGGCGCCGCCTGCGCGCTCGCCCTCGTCCTCAAGGACGCCCTGAGCTCGTTCGAGCTGTTGCTCCAGATCGGCTCCGGCACCGGATTGCTCCTGCTCGTGCGCTGGTTCTGGTGGCGCGTGAACGCCGCCGCCGAGATCACCGCCATGGCCGTCTCGTTCCTGATGGCGATCGTCTTCTTCGTCTGGAACAAGAGCGGCGGCGCCCCGGCCCCGACGATGCAACTGGTGATCGGTGTCGCCGTCACGACCGCGTCGTGGATCCTAGTCGCCTTCGCGACCCCGCCCACGGACGTGGAGACGCTCCGGAAGTTCTACCAGAAGATCCAGCCCGGTAAGCTCGGCTGGGGAGCGGTCCTCGATCAGGCCGAGCACGAGCGCATCCAGATGACGGATCGTGGCCCGAAGAGCGACATGGCGGCGGGCCTGCTCGCCTCGGCCTGCGCCACCGCCGGGATCTGGGCGCTGATCTTCGCGACCGGCTACTGGCTCTACGGCCAACGCGTCGCCGCGCTGGGCATGGGCGTGATCGTCGTCATCGGCGGCATCGGCGTCGCCCGGTGCTGGCGCCGGCTGTCGCTCCGCTGAAGCGGCCGGGCGGGCGGGCGATATCCCGCCGCGCCGGCTCGCGCCGATCGCGCCGGTCCGCGGTTCAGGCCGCGGCCGCGCCGCTCTTCCAGGCCGCTCCGTCGGGATACGCGTACGTCGCCCGGCTCGCGGCCAGCATCTCCGTGCTGTAGCCCGGCACCACCGGCGCGAGATAACGACCGCCCCGGATGCGGCACGGCTCGATGAAGTGCTCGTGCAGATGGTCCACGAACTCGCACACGCGACCGTCCCACGAGCCGCTGACGCTGATGAAGTCCACCATCGAGAGATGCTGGACGAACTCGCAGAGACCGACGCCCCCCGCGTGCGGGCAGACCGGCACGCCCGCCTTCGCCGCCAACAGCAGCACGGCGAGGTTCTCGTTCACGCCGCCCAACCGGCACGAATCGATCTGGCAGAACGAGATCGCCCGCGCCTGGAGGAGCTGCTTGAAGAGGATGCGGTTCATCCCGTGCTCGCCGGTCGCCACGCCCACGCCCAGCGGCTCCATCGCCCGCGCGATGGCAGCGTGCCCGAGCACGTCGTCGGGCGAGGTCGGCTCCTCGATCCACCACGGCTGGAACCGCGCCAGCTCGCGCATCCATGCGATGGCCTGCGGCACGTCCCAGACCTGGTTCGCGTCCACCATCAGCTTGCGGTCCCAGCCGATCTCCTCGCGGATGATGGTGAGTCGGCGCACGTCGTCGGCGAGGTCGCGGCCGACCTTCACCTTGATGTGCGTCCAGCCCTCGGCCACCGCCTCGCGGCAGAGCCGGCGGATCTTGTCGTCCGGATAGCCGAGCCATCCGGCGCTCGTCGTGTAGGCGGGATATCCCTCGGCCTCGAGCCGCGCGATGCGACCGGCCTTGGTGGGTTCCAGCGCCCGCAACATCGCCAGCGCCTCGTCGGGCGTGATCGCGTCGGTGAGATAACGGAAATCCACGCAGCGGACGAACTGCTCGGGCGTGAAATCGGCGACCAAGCGCCACAGCGGCTTGCCCTCGGCCTTGGCGTACAGGTCCCAGAGCGCGTTGACGATGGCCGCCAGAGCCAGATGCACCGCGCCTTTGTCCGGCCCGATCCAGCGAAGCTGCGAATCGCCGGTGAGCGAGCGCCAGAAGGCCCCGGGATCCGCGGCGAACTCCTCCAGCGTGCGGCCGACGACCAGATGCTCGTGCGCCCGGATCGCCGCGCAGACGATCTCGTTCCCGCGCCCGATGGTGAAGGTCGATCCATGCCCCTCCAAAGGCACCGATCCGCCGCCCGTCGCCGCCGCGGCCCCGTCGGTGTGCAGGACGACGTAGGCCGACGAGTAATCCGGATCCGGGTTCATCGCATCCGATCCGTCGAGCTCGCGCGAGGTCGGGAAGCGGATGTCTTCGATGGACAGACGGGTGATGCGGGGCATGACGGGAAAGTGGACGGTGGATCTGCGGACGATGCGGAAGGGCCTTCGTTCAGCGGCCGAAACCCATCGGGGGCATGCCGGGCATCTTGCCGCCGAACTTGCCGAGCATCTTCTGCATCTTGCCCAGCTTCTTCATCATGCCCTGCATCTCGTCGAAGCGGCGCAGGACGTTGTTCACCTCGGCCACGTTCACCCCGCTGCCCTTGGCGATGCGGATGCGGCGCTTGGCGTTGAGGATCTGCGGCGTGGCGCGCTCCTTCGGCGTCATCGCGCACAGGATGCCCTCCATGCGGCGGAATTCTTTCTCGCTCTTCGAGATGTCCACGCCCTTCACCATCTCGGCACCGCCGGGGAGCATGCCGATGAGGTTCTCCATCGGGCCCATCTTCTTCATCTCGCGCAGTTGGGTGAGGAAGTCGTCCATCGTGAAGAGGCCGCGGCGCATCTTCTCCTCGAGCTCCATCGCCTTCGCCTGGTCGATGGTCTCGGCCGCCTTCTCGACGAGGCTCACCACGTCGCCCATGCCGAGGATCCGCTGCGCCATGCGCTCCGGATGGAACGGCTCGAGGTCCTCGAGCTTCTCGCCCACGCCCATGAACTTGATCGGCTTGCCCACCACGCTGCGGAAGGAGAGCGCCGCGCCGCCGCGGGCATCGCCGTCGAGCTTGGTCAAGACCGCGCCGGTCACGCCCAACGCCTTGTCGAAGTGGGTGGCGACGTTCACCGCCTCCTGGCCGGTCGCGGCATCGATCACCAGCAGGATCTCCTGCGGCCGGACCAGGTCGCGCAACCGGACCAGCTCCTGGACCAGCGGCTCGTCGATCTGCAGGCGGCCCGCGGTGTCGAAGATGACCGTGTCGCGGTCGTTCGCGGCGGCGAAGGCGAGCGCCTCGCGCGCGATCTTGAGCACGTCGGTCTCGCCCTTCTGCACGAAGACCGGGACCTCCAGCTTCGCGCCCAACGTGGCCAGCTGGTCCATGGCGGCAGGACGGTAGACGTCGGCGGCGACCAGCAGGACCTTCTTGCCCTGCTTCTGGAGCAGACGGGCGAGCTTGCCGGAACTCGTGGTCTTGCCGGAGCCGTGAAGGCCGCACATCAAGATGCAGGCCGGCTTCCCGGTCAGCTGGAGCGCGGCGTTCTCTGAGCCGAGCAGCGCCACGAGCTCGTCGTGGATGATCTTGACCATCTGCTGGCCCGGATGCACCGACTGGATGACCTGCTGTCCGATGGCCTGTTCCCGGACGCGGTCGATGAACTCCTTGGCGACCTTGAAATTGACGTCGGCATCGAGCAGCGCGAGGCGCACGTCGCGGAGGGCGTCGCTGACGTTGGACTCGGAGATCTTGCCGAGGCCGCGCAGGTTGCGGAACACGTTCTGGAACTTGCCGCTCAGGGAATCGAACATGGGCGCGAGACTAGGCAGGGCCCGCGCCGAGGACAAACCGTGAATGCAGCGTCGCCCGACGGCCCGTGGGGCCGCCCATCGACCGACTCCCGTCCCGGCACGAGCCGGCGCAAGGACAATCTCGATTCCTTCGACGGGCTGATGGTCGCTTCCAGTGCGCGTCCGACCTTCTTCCAATCGTCAAAAGGCGTGCCGGTTCCCCGCGCGGAAGGGTCTCGGGAATCGATGGAAGGAACGGAAGTTCACGAACCAACCGACCTCGTGAAAACCATCGATAACGCTGGTGCACCGGGAGGGACTCGAACCCCCAACCATCTGATCCGAAGGAACATTAGTGGCAAGCCCCTGGTTTCTGTACCAGCTGCTATGAGAGATTGGGTTGGGGTTCAGGGTTCACGCTGTCGTGTGGAGGGAGGGGCGTAGCCCCGACCGGAACACGACAGCGTGCGGCGAACTCGGCC
>CANGMH010000224.1 GCA_947454005.1 Verrucomicrobiota bacterium | reverse complement strand
GCAGCGCCACTGGAACCACCCAGTCGTGGGGCGGTAGTACCACCGCGTTCCGGGAGGGCGCGGTTCCACCCGCGCCGGGATCATTTCGCGAAGGACGCGCACGGATGAACCCCTGGGCGGGAATTACGCACCGGAACCACCCAGCCGTGCGGCGGAGAAGAATATGGGGTGCGGGTGGAACCGCGGCCCTCCCGGGCGAGGGCCTTGCCGGCGAATCACGTCCGGCTTATGGCGGGATGTCGTGATCCTAGATCACGTCCCACCGTCCGGTCAGGAAACGAAAAAACTCGTTGCCGGGCAACGAGTTGAGATCGATTGGCGGAGAGGGGGGGATTCGAACCCCCGGTAGGGATTAGCTACGCACGCTTTCCAGGCGTGTGCCTTAAACCACTCAGCCACCTCTCCGCCGAGGGCGCGAAAGGTGCGAAAGCCGGGCGGACGGTGCAACAGGTTTCTCCGGTTTCTCCCGGATCCGCCGGCCATCACCGCCATCCCGGCAGGTTGCGGACCACCCCGAACACGATCATCACCGCCGTCAGCATCGCGATGTGGCGCGCTCGCAGCGGAGGCATCCATCCGCGTCCGGCCCGGCCGCTCCGCACCGCGCGCACGCCCAGGACGAGGACGATCGGCAGCTGCGCGACGACGAGCGGGTTCAGCGTCCAAGCGGTACGCAGGTCGCCGTGGAGCAGCGCGTGCAACGCCCGCGTGGTGCCGCAGCCGGGGCAGAGCAATCCGGTGTTCTGGTGGATCCAGCAGCGCGGATAGAAGAACTGTCCCTGCGGCTCGGCCGCCCAAACCACGGCCAGCGCACCGGTCACGACGGCGAGCCCGAGCCACACCGGCCACGGCACGCGCGGCGAGGGGCCTGCGGGCCCGTCGAGGCGTGGCGGTACCGGCGAGGCGACGGGCGGGACCGCCATCAGCGGAAGGCGGACTTCACCTCGGGTTTGTTGAGCTGGACGACCGCCCAGATACCGATGGGCAGGCCGATGAAGCAGCAGCAGCTCCCGCAAGGCAGCATCACCAGGATGGCCGAGGCGAGGGCGAGGCCCCACGACTGGAGCTTCATCATCTTGAGCCCGCCCACGAGGATGACCGAGTTCACCACCAGGCCGAGCACCAGGCTGAAGAGGTCGCCGAGACCGAGGCCGGCGGTCTTCGCGGCCTCCATCTGCGAGCGTTGGTCGGCGTTCAGCGGGACGTTCATCTTCTCGAAGAACTGGAGCATCGTCTCCATCATGGTCGCCTTGAGGAACGGCCCCATCACGGTGAACAGCAGGCCGAGCGCGCCGAGGATGATCAGTAGGATGGCCGGGAACTTCAACCGCTCCATGAGAGTCGCCGGATCCTCGACGACCGGCGCGGCGACGTAGGCCGCGGCCGGAGGCGCGGAACCGCCGCCGGCCAAGGCCGCGGCGAACTCGGGGAACTCGGCCAAGGGCCGCCAGCCGGGCGAAGCGACGTCCTCGGCGAGCGAGACGCGGTTCAGGCGGTTCTCGCGGATCCATTGTCGGACCTGGTCCGCGGTGATCGGACCATACTCGTTGTTGTCGGCTCCTCGGATCTTGTACATGGCGGTGAAGGGGGCGGAAACGGTCTCAGTGCTCAACCGGGGCATGCGAGTCGCGGTAACGATAGAACGACGCGACCACGACGAACAACACGGAGACCGCGAAGGTGAGCCCGGCGTAGAAGAAGAACCGGCCGGCCGAGACCGACGAATCGCCGTGGCCGCCGCCGGCCAAGGTGGTGATGGCAGCCACGCCGAGGTTGCCCATCGCGATGGTGAGCAGCCAGAAGCTCATGATGGTGCTCTTCATGGTCGGCGCCGCCTGCGTGTAGGCGAACTCCAGCCCGGTGGTGGAGACGAGGATCTCCCCCGTGGTCAGGACGATGTAGGGCACGGTCTGCCACAGCACGCTCAAGGTCTCGCCCGCCTCGATGCGCGTCTGGAGCCATCCGACGATGAGGTAGGAACCGGCGGTCAGGACCAGGCCCACCGCGATGCGGCGCAGCGCGGTGACGCGGACGCCGGCCTTCTCGAGCGCCGGGTAGATGCCCCAGTTGAGCAGCGGGATGAGGACCATCACCAGCATCGGGTTCATCGACTGCATCTGCTCGGCGCCGATGGTGAACCCGCCGGCCTTCCAGTCGGCCATCTTCGAGCCCTGGAGCACCCACGTGGAGTTCGATTGCTCGTAGAGCGCCCAGAAGGCCGGCACGAAGGCGAACATGCACAGGATCGGCGCGACCGAGCGCGCGGCGGAGATGTCGGCCGAGCTGAACTTGCCGGCGGCGCCCTTCCAGAAGCTGTCGGGCAGCTCGTTGAACCGGAAGACGGTCGAGACGATGACCAGCAGGTACCACAGCCCGATGCAGCCGAAGGCGGTGTACCCGACCGCCTTCACGAACGGCGTCGGCTGGTGCAGCAAGGAGACGACCACCAGGCCGGCCATGGCCACCAGCGGCAGGACGATGGTGGTGAGGATGCTCTGCACCGCATGGAGGCTGAAGCCGCCGGGCTGGTTGCGGAAGGCGGTGAGGAACACGGGCAAGAAGCCGGCGCTGCGGGTGTGCTTCGCGGGCGGGACGCGGACGTAGTGCCTCGAGCCCAGCCAGAAGACGAAGGTCGCCAGACCCATCAGGATGCCGGGGATGCCGAAGGCCCAGCCGTAGCCGTGCGACCGCGCGACCCACGGGATGATGAGGAACGAGAAGAACGAGCCGAAATTGATGGAGAAATAGAAGGCCCCGTAGGCCTTGCGCATCAGGTGCGACTGGTCGGCGGCGAACTGGTCGCCCATGAAGGCCGACACGCAGGGCTTGATCCCGCCGGCACCGAAGGCGATGAGCCCGAGACCGAAGTAGAGACAGTAGAGCTTGGCATCGTAGTGGGTCGGCTGGAACAGGTCGGCCATCGCCAGCACGCCGTGGCCGGCGCAGTAGAAGAGCGAGATCCAGAGGATCGTGTGGTAGCGGCCCCAGAACTTGTCGGACACCCAGGCGCCGACCAGCGGCATGAAGTACACCGCGAAGCCGGCCAGATGGATGATCTGGGTCGCGCGGTCCTGCGTCTGCATCAGCGCCGTGGTGATGTAGAGCGCGAGGATGCTCTTCATCCCGTAGTAGCTGAACCTCTCGGCCGCCTCGTTGCCGACGATGTACTTGATCTGCGGCGGCCACTTGTCCGGGTTTGCTGAGGGGGAAGCTTGGATCACGCGCCCTCCGATTACCCCGGGGGGTGGCCCGGAGCAAGCATCGCCTTGGCCGGCGGTGCGATCGGAAGCGGCGGACACGGCGGGAGAGGTAGCGCGGACCGGTGGTCTGCTGTATCGCGGGTTGGCAACCCGCTGGGCGTCGATGTTTCCAGGGCCGACGGAATGCTGCCGCCCTGGCCGGCTACCAGCCGGCGACACGGCAGACTGCCAGCCTGCGCTACCGATGCCCGCGACTTCGGATCGCACCCTTTGGCCGGATCCCACCGGAGCGTGACGCCTTCCAACGTCGCGCGGACCCGGACCGCATCGACGACGACGAAGCCTGCATCGGCGAAGGCGTCGAGCTCGACCGGGTTGACGTAGACGACCCACACGGTCGCCGTATCGCGGGCCGCCCGGGACCGCAACCGCTCGACGACCCGCGAGAGCGTCCCGCCGCGGAACGGATTGTAGAGGAAGGCGACCAGCATCCCCTCCGGCGGCGTGTAGCGGGTGGCATCGGTCTCGATCACCGAGGAGCGGACGGCGGCCGGAAGGACACGGCTCCGTCGGAGGTTCTGCCGGCACATGGCCGCCAGCCCCGGTGCGAACTCGATGCCCACGAGGTGGCGGAAGCCCGACTCGCCCGCGAGCAGGAGCGCCCTGCCCTTCCCGCATCCGTAGTCGACGAAGATCCCGTCGCGCGCGGCGGCCGGGAGCCGGTCGAGCAACGCGCGGACGACACGCGGAGCGGCCGCTTGGTATTGCACGCCGTCCTCGCGCGAGCCGCCGGCCAAGGGCAACGCGGCGATCTCGCGGGGCCGCATCGTCTCGGTGCCGTGGCGCAGGTCGAAGCGGATCTCGTCCGCCGCGTCGGCGATGGTGCGTCGCCAGCCCTTCTGGCCCAGCGCGCGCCAGCCGAAGCGCACGTACTTCCACGCGTTCGCCCAAGGGCCGTGACGGACCGATGCCTCCATCTGCGGCGCAGCCTATCCGGCAAAGGGTGAACGGCGGGCGTCGGCGGCGTTACTTTGTCGCGTCGACGCCGAGCCGGATTGCGGAGGCGCCCGGGCATCACGCAGGCTCGCGGCTCCGGACACCCGACAAGCCCGACCGCGACGACACCATGAAAGCCCTCGCCGACTGGACCACCCAGAGCGTCTTCCGCTACGTCCATGGCAACCACCTCGTCTACAACTGCTGCTGGGAGGATCCGCGGCTCGACCGCGAGGTCATGGAGCTCGGCGACGGCGACGACGTGATGCTGATCACCTCGGCCGGCTGCAACGCGCTCGACTACGCGCTCGACGCGCCCCGGAGCGTCCACGCGGTCGACATGAACTTCCGGCAGAACGCGCTGCTCGAGCTCAAGCTCAGCGGCATCCGCAACCTGGAGTTCGAGGAGTTCTTCAGCCTCTTCGGCAGCGGCGGGCACCCGGAGTTCCCGGGATGGTACGCGCGGCGGCTGCGCGCGGGGCTGTCGCCGAGATCGCAGGCGTACTGGGACAAGAACCAGCGCTGTCTGAGCCGTCCGACGCCCGAGGCGTCGTTCTACCACCACGGCACGACCGGTCTCTTCGCGCGGATGATGGTCCGCTACTTCCGGTTCACCGGGATCCTGGCCGACGTGCAGCGGTTGTTCGCGGCCGCCACGGTCGAGGAGCAGCGGGAGATCTACCTCGGGTCCGTGCGCGACCGGATGTGGAGCCCGGCCCTGAAACGCGCGTTGCGGACCGACGTGATGCTCAGCCTGCTCGGCGTGCCCAAGGCCCAGCGAGACCACCTCGAGAAGTCCTGCTCGCAGACGATGGCGGATTTCATGCAGGAATCCGTGGAGGCGGTCTTCACGCGGTTGCCGACCGCGGACAACTACTTCTGGCGCGTCTACCTCTTCGGCCGCTACACGCCGGAGTGTTGCCCGAGCTACCTGCGCCGCCACGAATTCGCGCGCCTCAAGGGCGGGTTGGTCGACCGCATCCACGTCCACACCAGCGACGTCACCCGCTTCCTCCGGGGCCACGACGGAACGCTCTCGCGGTTCGTCCTGCTCGACCACATGGATTGGTTGAGCCAGCAGGGACCGGCGCTGTTGACCGAAGAATGGCAGGCCATCGTCGACAAAGCGCGGCCCGGCGCACGCGTGCTCTGGCGCAGCGGTGGTGCCGACGTGGATTTCGTGGACCCGCTGTTGGTGCGCCACGGCGGCCGGACCCGACGGGTCGGCGACCTGCTCCGCTACGACCGCGACAAGGCCGCCGGATGCCACGCCCGCGACCGCGTCCACACCTATGGCAGCTTCCACTTCGCCCATCTTGGGGCTTGATGGCTTCGTGCAGTCCGAAGCCCGGAGAAGCGGCGCCGCCACGTCAGGCATGAGCACCCTGCGCGACGTCCGGATCCTCTTCCAGGAATCGGCCCAAGCCTGCTTGGCCGCCCATGCCGGGGAGAACCACGGCTATTGGCGCGGCGTCCTCGAGGAGGGCTCCGCGGCGTTCGCGCCCAACCTCCGCACGCGGCCCGGCGTCGTGGCCGCCGGTGGCGACGTCTGGCCGATCACCATCAACGACACGATCGAGGACAACTCGTACCCGTGTTCCTTGCACACCCAATACGTGCGCTATCCGCGCGCCGAGCTGGCCTTGGTGCCGACGGCGGGGCAACGGCTCGCGGCCCGCGCCGGATTGGTCGTGCTGGATGCCCTGCTCCGCGTCGCCGAAGCCGACCGCGTGGTGCAGTGGAGCAGTTGGCTCTGGTCGACCAACCTTCATGCCCCGGCGACGGCAACGGCGGTCGGACCCGTCACCGCGGCGCTCGCGGCGGCGTTCCCGGGGCACGCGGTGCTCATCAAGAACATCCACGAAGCGGACGGCACGGGGCTCCCCGGGGCGCTCGCTCTCGCGGGATACCGGTCGATCACCAGCCGTCAGGTCTACCTCTTCGACGGACGGACGAAGGACTTCGCGCAGAAGAGCACGGTGAAGCGCGACCTCAAGGAGCTCGGGCAGCTCAGGTGGCACCATGTCGTGGAGCACGACGCGTTCACCGAGGAGGACGTGCCGCGGATCACCGAGCTCTACCAACGGCTCTACGTTGAGAAACATTCCCGGCTCAACCCGCGGTACACCCGGCGCTTCGTCTCGCGGGCGTTGCGCGGACGTTGGCTGGAGTTCCGAGGGCTCCGGCATGTCTCCGGTCGGCTCGACGGCGTGTACGGCTGCTTCACGCACGGCGGCATCACGTCCACGCCGTTCATCGGCCACGACACCACGCTGCCGACGGAACTGGGCCTGTACCGGCATCTGGTGTCGATGCTCCTCCAGCGCGTCGCGGAGCGCGGACAGTTGCTGAACTACAGTTCGGGCGCTGGCGATTTCAAGCGCCGGCGGGGCGGCCGGCCGGTGATCGAGCACAACGCGGTCCACACCGCCCACCTGCCGAAGGCCCGGCAGGCCGCGTTCCGTCTTCTCGGCGGGCTGGTGGACCGCTTCGGGCGACGGTTCCTCGAGGAGAACGAGATCTAGCGCGGCGCATCCTGCCGGCATGAGGTTTTTCTCAACCTGGGCTGAGAAATTTCACCTCTTCTCATGCGGCCGCCATCCCCTAGACTCCCCGGACGTTCCGCATCCAACACACAACATGAGCAAGCAGTTCTTCCCGAAGATCGGGAACATCCAGTTCGAAGGCCCGGGCACCAAGAACCCCCTCGCCTTCCAGCACTACAACCCGGACGAGCTCGTCGAGGGCAAGTCCATGAAGGACCATCTGCGCTTCGCCGTGGTGTACTGGCACACGATGCGCGGGACGGGCGGCGACATGTTCGGCTGGGGCACGGCGGAGCGCCCGTGGAACGCCGGCGAAGGCACCGTGAAGGAAGCCGTGGCCCGCGCGCACGCGATGTTCGAGTTCACCGCGAAGGTCGGCGCCCCGTACTACTGCTGGCACGACCGCGACGTCGCCCCGCACGGCAAGACGCTCGCCGAGTCGAACAAGAACTTCGACGCCGTCGGCAAGGAGCTGAAGAAGCTGCAGAAGGACACCGGGATCAAGCTCCTCTGGGGCACCGCGCAGAACTTCGTCCATCCCCGCTACATGCACGGCGCGGCCACGAGCTGCAGCGCCGACGTGTTCTGCTACGCCGCCGCGCAGGTGAAGAAGGCGATGGAGTGGACCCATGAGCTGGGCGGCGAGGGCTACACCTTCTGGGGCGGACGCGAGGGCTACTCGACGCTGCTCAACACCG
>CANGMH010000223.1 GCA_947454005.1 Verrucomicrobiota bacterium | reverse complement strand
CGCGTCCCGGACCAGAACGACACCGCACCAAAGCACACCATGAAGAAGCTCATCGCACTGCTCGCCACCGCGTTCATCGCCGGCACCGCCTTCGCGGGCGAGTTCCCCGACATCAGCATCGCCGAGGTCAAGAAGCTGGCCGCCTCCAAGAAGGCGACCATCATCGATGTCAACGGCACCGAGTCCTACGCCAAGGGCCACGTCCCCGGCGCGCTCAATTTCGAGGCCATCGAGGCCACGTTCGCCAAGGCCCTGCCGGCGGACAAGAACGCCCCGATCGTCGCCTACTGCGGCGGGCCCCAGTGCAAGGCCTACCAGGCCGCCGCCAAGGCCGCCGAGAAGCTCGGCTACAAGAACGTGAAGCACATGTCCGCCGGCATCTCCGGCTGGAACAAGGCCGGCGAGAAGACCGAGAAGGCCAACTGATCCGGTACTCGTCCTCCGCGACACGGGCGTCCTCGACCGAGGACGCCCGTTTTGCTTTCCGCCGGGTCGTTCGCGCCGCGAGGTCGCGGCCCGCGCGCTTCACCAGCCCGCGGGCAGATCGGCAAGCGTCTTCCGCAAGATGCGGCGGATCGTGCGCTTCTCCTCGACCGGGAAGGCCACCGAGCCCGGGGCCTCCGGGTCCTCCGCGAGCGCCCGGCCGATCTCGTGATGGATCTTCTGCCGCAGCACCGTCGGGAGCCCTTGGAAGACGACGCTGTCGATCATGTAGCTGCAGCGATGACGGAACAGCCGTGTGCGGAGGTCGAAGTCCTTGAGCGAAGCGCCGTCCACCTCGCGGCGTGTCGCCGAGAACTCCGACCTGAACGCCGGATCCCCGGAGATCCCTCCGGCCGGCAGCGGGACTTCATCGAGAAAGAGCAGGTAGCGCGTGAGGATCCGCGCCTGCCGGTCGAGCTCGTCCTGATGCTCCTGGGTCAGACCGCCGGCGTCCTGGTGCAGATAGGTCCTCGCGCGGTATCCGGCCTCGATGGCGCGGTTGGCGAAACCGACCTGGTGCTCGTGCACCAACTGGGCCAGGACATCGCTCGTGGCGACGAGATACCGGCCGAAGCTGAAGCGCGAGCCCGGCGGGTTCGGGATCCGGGAAAGGACGCCTGCCGACATCTCGCCGATGAGGTTGCCCCAGTGGTTGGTGAAGTCGCCGGAACCCGTGACGTACCATCCCCCGAAGCGCTCCTCGAACGGGATGCCGTGGCCCGTCTGGTCGCGCCGGAAGGAATCGAGGCTCCCGCCCGTCGGCCCCGGGGCGACCGACTTGACGACGAGCCCGGGCAGGAACCCGGTGTCCTCGCCGGCGTGGCAGTTCATGCAGCGTTTCGACCGCTCGGCGCGGACCGGCGCGGCGTCGCGCGGGATGTCGAAGATGTGGAAGATCCCGCCGAGCTCCGGGTCGAGGGAGACGACCTCGATCCGTCCGCCGGGGATGTAGCCGAGATAGGTGTCCTCGTTGAAGTAGAGCGCCCGCGGGTTCGACGGCCCGATCAGGCTCAACTGCAGGCTGGTGGTGGAGAACACCAGCATCTGCGACGACGCCGGGATCTCCAGCGCCTTCAGCAGGCCGGCGAGGAACGCCTTCTCGCCGGTGCGGTCCAGCACGAGCGCGCCGGATTCCAGCGCCCCTTTCAGCCGCGTGAAACGGTCCACCGGCGTCCGGTCATGGTATCGGTGCGGTGGTTGGTCGAAGTCCTGGTAGGTCGTCTCGGCGAGCGTCGCGGAGAGGCCCCAGAGGCCGAGGACCGCGACGGACATCCAATGCTTCATCAGGTCCCGTCAGGCTAGCGGACCGGCGCGCCGGGCAACAAGCTCCCGCTCTGAGCTCCGCGCCGTTTCGTCACCTTGCCGGGCTTGCGCGCGGAGCCCGGAACCGGAAGCTCACGCGATGATGACTCGCCGAGATTTCCTCCACGCCACGCCCGCCGTGCTCGCCGCGGCGATGGCGTCGCCGACCTTGCTCGCCGCCGAGGCCGCCGCGCTTCCGCCCGAGATCGGACGCAGCACGCGTCCCGTCCGGTCCGGCGACGGCGTCGCCGTCCTCGACCTGGGGAGCCGCAAGGCGGTCCGAGTCCTCCAGATCACCGACAACCATTTCTTCGCCGGTGTGAAGTCCGGGCTGACGGTCACCGGCGACGACGACGCGACCGAACGGGATTGGCAGGGCTTCGTCCGCATCTTCAAACCCGACCTCGTCGTCGCGACCGGCGACCTCTGGCACGACAACCCGGGCGGACGCGGCAACGCGGCGCAAGAACACTCGCTCCGCCGGTTGTCGCGCCTCGGCGTGCCGTGGGCGGTCTGCTGGGGCAACCACGACCAGCTCGACGACTACCAGCGCGGCCACGACGCCTTCGAGGCGGCGGAAGGCTCCCTCTACCGCGGCGGCGCGACCCACGGCGACTATCGGATCGATCTGCGCGTCGCCGGATCCGGCGGCGCGGCCAGGACCGCCGCCCGCCTGTTCCTGATGAACAGCAACGACGCGGGCCTCGGCGCGTGGCAGACGGCCTGGTTGCGGCGCGAGCATGCGGCGCTCAAGGAACCGTCCGGACCGGTCCTGCCCGCGCTCGGTTTCTTCCACATCCCGGTGCTGGAGCAGAAGACCCTCTTCAAGGCCGGCGCGACCCTCGGCGTCTGCAACGAAGCGGTCTGCCACGAGCAAGAATCCGGCGGCGCGCTCCCGGGGTTGGCCGCGGCGGGCTCGATCCGCGCGACCTTCTGCGGTCACGACCACACGAACGACTACGCCGTGCGCGGACGCGACGTGGACCTGGTCTACGGCCGCGCGACGGGCTATGCCGGCTACGGCGGCGACAAGGTGAAAAAGGGAGCGAAGCTCATCGAGCTCGACCTGGTGGACGGCCGCCACACCCAGGTGACGGTCTTCGCCGATGGATCGCGCTGGAAGCCGGCCTGAACGCTCCCCTGCCCCGGCGGCCTTCCGCCGTCTTGCCAAGAAAAGCTGGCCAGAGCATCCGCCAGCGGGTTTTCCTTTCCTTGGTCCGTCACCCGCTCACCCCCATCCCAAGATGCAGAAACGCGCTCATATCCTCCTCGTCGCCACGGTTGCCGCCGGGGCCTTCATCATCGCCGGTTGCGCCAGCTACGGCGCTAAACCGAAGTACACGGTCGAACAGATCATGGACCAGGGCTTCAAGGGCAAGGAATCGCCCGCCGCCCGTGTCGGCAAAGGCGAGGGTTCGCCCGCCGACATCAAGCTCCTCGCCGAGCTCACGCGCGCCCTGCCCCTGAATCCGCCGCCGCAAGGCGACCCGGCCAGCTGGAAGGAGAAATCGACGGCTCTCGCCGCTGCCGGCCAGATGCTGGCCGACGGCAAGCCGGGAGCGCTCGAGGCGTGGAAGACCGCCGTGAACTGCAAGGCCTGCCACAGCGTGCACAAGCCCGAGAAGAAGTGACCCGCCCTGCAGGCGGTCCTCGCCTGCCCTCGTCCCGCGCCCCGACGACGTTCAACCGTTGATCGGGGCGTCGCCTTTCCGGGACGCGAAAGCCGCGGCGCCCGCGCCGCCTTCCAACACCGCCGCGGCGATGGCGATCAGGCTGCGGCCGGAAGGACGGGCACCGAACAAGGTGCGGACATAGTCCGAGTTGCGGCGCGGATCGGCGAAATCCGAGGCGATGTCGTAGAGGTGCTTCACCTCGGTCACTTTTCCCGCCTGCGCGAGACGACGGAGTTCGAACGCGTAGAAATCCGGCCGCCGGCGCATCACGAACTTCGCGACGGTCGAATGCCAAGGGGTCATGCACCGCAATAGCAGTTCGCGTTCGAACTGGTGGTCCGGGCAACCGTGATGAAAGCAATAGGCTTGGCGAAAGGTGGTCGTCGACATGGGGCCGGAGGGTTACATGCCGCCCGAAGCAATCATGCGCTCGGATGCCTAACGTCCGGCATGCGCGGGGTCAAGAGAAGGAGGGCAAGATGGCTGTCGCCCCGGGGCCTACGCTTCATCGGATCGCGCCCTAGACCGGGATGACGCCCTCGTCGCCCGCATCCGTTCCCGCGCGCGGGGATCACTTCTCCAATGCTTCCCGGACGTCGAGCCCGCGCAGCTCGAAGAGACGTTTGATCGTGTCCTCGATCAGGTTGTTCGGGCACGAGGCGCCCGCGGTGATGCCGACGGTGACCGGGCGGTCCTTGGGCAGCCAGAGCGGCGTCCCGACCTCTTCGTTGATGTGCTGGTTCCAGTGCCGGATCAACGTGGCGGATTCCATCATCGCCGCGTTCTTGATGAAATAGGTCGGCAACACGTGCTCGCCCATCTCGGCGAGATGCGATGTGTTCGACGAGTTGTAGCCGCCGATCACCAGCAGCAGGTCCATCGGCTCGCGCAGCATCTTCTCGAGCGCGTCCTGGCGCTCCTGCGTCGCGCCGCAGATGGTGTCGAAGAAGCGGAAGTGGTGGGCCGCCTTCTCGGGGCCGAACTTCTTCTGGATCGCCGCCTCGAAGCGCCGCTGCACCTCCATGGTCTCCCCGCGGAGCATCGTGGTCTGGTTCGCCACGCCGACGGCGTCCAGATGCAGGTCGGGGTCGAACCCCGCGGAATAGGCGCCCTTGAACTTCGCGAGGAACGCCTCGCGGTCGCCGCCGCGGACGATGTAGTCGCAGACGTAATCGGTCTCGTCCAAGGTGAACACGACCAGGTAATGGCCCGAACCGTAGGCCGTGGCCTGCGACGTGGTGGCCTTGGTCTCCTCGTGCTTGGCCTTGCCGTGGATGATGCTGGTGACGCTGTCCTTCGAGTATTGCCGGACGCGCTTCCAGACACTCATGACGTCGCCGCAGGTGGTGTCCACGAGCTGGCAGCCCTTCGCCGTGAGCTTCTCGCGGGTGGTCACCTCCGTGCCGAAGGCCGGGATGATCACCACATCGCCGGCCTGGATGTGCTCGAGGTCGGCGTCGGTCGGTTTCGGCGGGATGCTGACGATGCCGAGGTTGCTGATCTGGTCGTTGACCTCGGGGTTGTGGATGATCTCGCCGAGCAGGAAGATCCGCGTCGGCGGAGGGAAGACGTTGCGCGCGGCGTAGGCCAGGTCGATGGCGCGCTCCACGCCGTAGCAGAAGCCGAACTCCTTCGCGAGGCGGATGGTCAGCCCCTCGGCGCTGAGCTGGCCGCCGCCGGCGCGGATGCGCTCCACCAGCTCGCTGCGATAGTGGGCGACGACCTGCGCGGCGACGGCCTGCATCACGTCCGGCGTGCGCAGGTTGACTTTCTTGGGGGCCGGCGTTGCGGCGGGCGCTGCGGTCGACATATCGGCGCGAGTCTAGTGCCGGGCGGAAGAGCGTCGAGGGAGTTGTTCGGCGGCGGCATCGCACGCCCCGGCGATGGTGCCGTGGAAGACGCCGGCCCGACCCGGTCAGCCCGCTGTCAAGCGGCGGAATCCCGCCTCGTCGATCACGATCACGCCCAGCTTCCGCGCCTTCTCCAGCTTCGACCCCGCCTCTTCGCCGGCGAGCACGAAGTCCGTCCGCTTGCTCACCGAGCCGCTGACGGTCCCGCCCGCGGCCCGGACCATGGCGGAGGCCTCGTCGCGCGACAGCGTCGGCAACGTCCCGGTGAGCACGAACGTCTTGCCGGCGAGCGGTCCCGGCGCGGCCGCCGCTCCGGTCCCGGGCAGGGTCCCGGCCGGGTCGATGCCGAGCTCGCGGAGCCGCCGGAGCGTCGCAGCGCCCGAGCCCGAGGCGAAGTGGTCGATCACGGAGCCCGCGGCGACCGGGCCGACCTCGGCGAGCCGCTCCTTCACGCCGCCCGCGGCCAACCTCGCCTCCGTCTCCGCGATCTCCGCCGCCAGCTCCGCGACGCGCGAGGTCCGCTGGACGCGCTCGAGCTCGGTCTTCGGCGGGTCCTTGCGCGACCGCGGCGAAACGGCCGAGCGCTCGGCCTCCAACGCGGCCAGCGCCCGGATGTCGCGCAGCACCGACGAACCGGCGAGCTCGGCGAAGCCGCCGTGGACCTGCCCCAGCTGCCAGGCGGTCGCCTCGCCGACCTCCGGGATGGCGAACGCCAGGATCCAGCGATGCAGCGGCAGCCTCCGCGCCTCCTCCAGGGCCTCGACCACCTTCGCCGCGTTCTTCTCGCCGAAGACGCGCGGCTCCTCGTCGGTGCCGAGGTTGAGCACCGCGAGCTGCGCCGTGGAGAGCCCGAAAAGATCGAGCGGGTCGTCCACGAGCCCGCGCTCGATGAGCTTCTCGGCCACGATCCCGCCGAGCGACGCGATGTCGAGCGCCTTGCGGTTCGCGAAGTGCTCGAGGCGGCGCGTCTTCTGCGCCGGGCATCCGGCGACGTTCTGGCAGCGCCATGCGACCTCCTCGCCGCCGCCCGCCGAGACCGTGTCCTTGGAGATCGGACCGCCGCAGGCCGGGCACTTCCCTCCGACGTGCCGGAAGAGGTCGAACTCCTCCGCGCCGGCCGGACGCCGGGTCTTCATCACCTCGAAGACCTCGGGGATCACCATGCCGGCCTTGCGGATGACCACGGTGTCGCCGATGCGGATGTCCTTGCGGCGGATCTCGTCCTCGTTGTGCAGGGTGGCGCGCGAGACGGTGGATCCTTGGACGAAGACCGGCTCCAGCTCCGCGACGGGCGTGAGCACGCCGGTGCGGCCGACCTGGACGGTGACGGCCTTGAGCACCGTCTCGGCGGGCGTGATCCACGGCACCGGCTTGTGGACGATGGCGTAGCCGGGCGCGCGGCGCTTGTCGGGGATCCGCGCCCAGTCGGCGATGCGGTCCACCTTCACCACGATGCCGTCGATCTCGTACGGCAGCCGGCTGCGCAGGTCGCGGTTCTCGTCGTAGCCGCAGACCACCTGGTCGCGGTAGCAGGCGATGACCTCGTCGATGCCGTCGCAGACCCACCAGAGGCGCTGGGTGGGGAGTCCGGCACGCCCGAGCGCGCCGAGCATGCCGGAGTGCGTCTCGAACGCGATGCCGTCGCAGGCGCCGACCGCGTAGAACACCGCGCGGACGGGCCGCTGGGCGACGAGCCGCGGGTCGAGCTGCTTGAGCGTGCCGGCGGTGCCGTTGCGCGCGTTGGGCAACGGCTTCTCGCCGGCGGCGACGAGCCCGGCGTTGAGGGCCTCGAAGTCCTTCGACGCCATGTACGCCTCGCCGCGGACCTCGAGCAGCGCGGGCGGGTCCGCGAGGTCGAGCTCCAGCGGGATGGACCGGACGGTCCGGAGATTGGCCGTGATGTCGTCGCCGAAGCGTCCGTCGCCGCGCGTGACGCCGAGCACGAATTTGCCGTCGCGGTAATGCACCCCGAGCGACACGCCGTCCACCTTCGGCTCCACCACGTACGCCACGCGGTCGCGTCCGAGGTGCCTGCGGATGCCGGCGTCGAACGCGCGCAGCTGCTCCAGCGTCCTTTCGTCCTGCAGGCGGGCGCGCTCCTCGCGGTCGGGGACCTCTTCCTTCGTCGGGAGCTCGGAGGCCTCGATCTT
>CANGMH010000222.1 GCA_947454005.1 Verrucomicrobiota bacterium | reverse complement strand
GGCGAAGTTCAATACCCAGACATTGCTCGATGCCGCCTATCCGCCGGGCAACTACAGCCTCACGCTGAACACCGCCCACAACGGCACCCAGATCGCTGCCCTGTCATTGCCTGCGACCAGTTTTCCAAATCCCCCCATGGTGCTAGGTTTTGCCGCCCTTCAGGCCGTGAATCCAGACGCCCCGCTTACGGTGAGCTGGAATCAGTTCACCGGTGGAACCGTCAGCGACTTTGTTCAGTTCTCGATCCGCAGCGACAGCGACAACGACCCCTTCTCGACCGGCGGTCCGGGTGACTCGGATTCTCTCAACGGCACCGCCACCTCGGCCACCATCCCGGCCCACACCTTGCGGCCGGGGAGCACCTATCGCGTGCAACTGCTCTTCGCCCGGTTGAAGGCTTCGAACGCCATCTTTGCCGACGGCTTCTCCGGTTTCTTTGCTGAGACGGAGGCGACTCTGAAGACCACCGGCATTTCCGACCTGATCCCGCCGTCGTTGGTCGGCAGTGATCCGGCGAACGGCGCGAGCAATGTGCCGGTAGATTCCAGCATCGCGTTCACCTTCAGCGAGCCGATGCAGCCGGGTTACTCGATCAACTGGACCGGGAACGTTCCAGCCAGCAATTTCACCTACGCTTGGAGCGGGGATAAGCGAACGCTCACCTGCACCTACAACACCAGCCTGCCGGCGGCCAGTGAGATCAACTGGGTGCTGAATCCCGCCCAGTCTTCCCCGAATTTCCGTGACCTCGCCGGCAATCGGTTGGCGTCCGACATCACCGGGCACTTCTTCACCGGCGGGGCCGTGGCCGTCACGCCAAGATTGGCCATCAACCAAGATGGGCCATTCTGGCACCTCCACGCCGACGGTGCCATCGGCCAGAATTACCTCATCCAAGGTGCGGCCTCGCTCACGCCTCCGGTCAACTGGCAGCCGGTGGTGAATTTCCAAGGTTCGGCCAACGGCTTTGATTTCAACGACGGCTTAGTGCGGGAACGGAACTTCTATCGCGTGATCTCAAACTGACTGATAGAACTCAGATTTCGGATTGTGGATTCAATAACACTATCATCACGCACGAATAAAAATTGAGATCACCTGTTTCATGCACGTTACTGAAAATAATCTAACGAGAGGAGTTCCTCACTGATTTCAGTGACTGATGGGGATAGAGTCGGCGGCATCGGCGAACGCCTTTAGCTCAGGTTAGCACTGTTGGGTATTGCACAGCGTTCAATCCAGGTCCACCGGACGCTCGACGGCGGCAGGATTCAACGCCGAAAAGCCTTCCCACTTGAGGTGAGGACCGCGGGCGACAGGCTACGAAGGGACCGAATCGAGCGAGGGCTAAAGTTACGTGAATTGGCAGCTTTGCTTCAGGTTTCGTGCACCCGAGTGTCTGCTTGGGAGCATGACGAAGCCACGCCTTCAATCGAGGAACGGAGGAAGCTAGCGGAGGTGTTGAGGCTGTCCGAGACTGCGGCGGAAGCTCAGCCCAACAGTGGAGTATGATGTTGGGAATTACACGCTCGATAGGCGAATGCTTGCACCGACCGGGCGAACCATCGAGGAAAGCAGTCATTTGGCGATGGCGTGGCCGGAGCGGGCGCGGCACCGGCTCTCGCGGAAGACGATGTCCAAGACCCAGTGGCACTGGTTCTCGACGGCCCAGTGACCGCGCACGGCCTTGGCGAAGAGAGCGATGTTGAGGTTGCTTCGATTTCTCGGACGGTGAGGAAGGGAGATCGAGCACCATGAATTCCATCAAAGAATCCCCTCCCGGAACCCGCCGCAAGTTCGACCAAACCTTCAAGCGCGAGGCCGTCGGCAACTGGCTTTCCAGTGGCAAATCCGCCGCCGTCGTCGCCAGGGAACTCGGCCTGACCGAAGGACTGCTCTTCGCTTGGCGCAAGCTCCTGTCCCCCGACGCCGCTGGGGGGAGAGCGGCGGCGGGGGGCAGGAAACCCGCGGTCCAGGACCTTCAAGCCGAGCTGGATGCGGCCCGACGGGAGATCCGCCACCTGCACGAGCAGCGGGACATCCTAAAAAAAACGTTGGGCATCCTCTCCGAACCGTCCCGGAACGCTACGAGCGGGTACACGCGATGAGATCCCATCATTCCATCGCGATGCTTTGCGACCTCCTCCAGGTCTCGCCCAGCGGGTTCTACGACTGGGATCGCCGCCGCCAGACTCCCGGGTTCCGTGCCCGCGAGGACCAGGCCTTGGCGGAGCAGATCACGGTCATCCATGCCGCAAGCCGCCAGACCTATGGCTCGCCCCGGATCGCCCTCGAACTCCGGGACCGGGGTGGCCGACATGGACGCAACCGAGTGGCCCGCCTCATGAAAAGCCGGGGCCTCTGTGGACGCCAGAAGGGCCGCTACCGCGTCCGGACCACCGACAGCAACCACGACCACCCCATCGCTCCCAACCGCCTCGCCGAGGCGCCGGCCACCACTGCCCCCGACCAGATCTGGGTCGCCGACATCACCTACATACAGACCGGCGAAGGCTGGCTCTATCTCGCCGGCGTCCTCGACCTCCACAGCCGCAGGATCGTCGGTTGGGCCATGAGCCCGGCCATCGACTCGGCACTCGTCCTCTCCGCCCTCTCCATGGCCGTCCTGCACCGCCACCCCCCTCCAGGTCTGCTCTTCCACTCCGACCGCGGCGTCCAATACGCCGCCGGGAACTTCCGGGCGGCCTTGAAAGCGGCCGGCTTGGTCGCCTCCATGAGCCGCCGGGGCAACTGCTACGACAACGCCGCCATGGAAAGCTTCTGGAGCACCCTCAAACTGGAACTGGTCTACCGCGGCAGGTTCACCAGCCACCGACACGCCAAATCCGAGATCTTCGACTTCGTCGAAGTCTTCTACAACCGCCAGCGACGCCACACCTCCCTCGGCGGGCTCTCGCCCGCCCAGTTCGAACTCAAAAACCCCTAACGTAGAACCCCTTTTCTCTGTCCGTTTTATCGAAGCAGGCCCAATGTCCTGGGCCGCTGACGTAGAGGATGGGAGCGTCCTTCGTCCCCAGGGATCACTCCCGTTGTTGCCAGGCCTGCGCCGCCGAACCGATGCGTTGGAGCGTTGGCTTGGTACATGCTTAATTTCTACGATGACCTCCTGTCCCCTTGCTGTCCGTCTCGCATCGTTCTGCTTGGCATTCTGGACGCTGCTTCAGCACGGCAACGCGTGGACTCCAAGAGCCAGAGCGCCTCGCCGGACGGGCTTTCTTGGACCAACGCCTTCTCGGGCATCGTAGATGCATTGGCCGCCGCGATGCCCGGCGACGAGGTCTGGGTGGCCGCAGGCCGCTACACCAACACGCTGCAGCTTCCGATGAGCGCCGCCCTTTTCAGCGGGTTCGCCGGTACGGAGAGTGCGAGGGCGCAGCGCGATTGGCAGGCGAACGCGACGGTCATCGACGGCGGAGGCGCCGCAGTGCCGGTGATCACACTGCCCTCGGGCACGAGCGTCCAGACTCAAGTGGACGGCTTCACGGTGCAGCACGGACGAACCGAGCTGGGCGCAGGCATGTTCTGCAACGGCGGATCGCCCGTGATCATGAACAACCGATTCCACGAGCTGGGCTCGAACCTGACCATCGGGGGTGGAATCTACGTGGGGTCCGGCGAGACGGAGATCAGGACCAACGTCTTCGATCACAACCGGGCGCTCCAGGGCGCAGGTATTTTCATGCACCAAAGCGCGGCTTCGGTGACCCGGAACACGTTCCGCGACAACAGCGCCGTCAAAGCTGCCGCCATCGCGCTCGATCTCTGCACGGGGGTGGTGGAGGCGAACCTGTTCCTCCGCAACGCCTGCGACCAATCGAGCACGGTGGACAGCAACGGTTCCTGGGTGGAGTTCATCCGCAATCGGTTTGTCAACAACCGCGCCGGGAGCGCCGGCAGCTCGGGCATCGGTTGCGGGACGAACGGGCTGGCGCTGATCGCCAACAATCTGTTCGCGCTGGGCATCGCGAGCAGCGGCGCCAACGACCGGGCCTCCTCGGTGAACGTGGATGACGGCGTGATTGCGCTGATCTGGAACAACACCTTCATGGACAACGAATCCCATGTGTTCGGCCTGCCCGCGGTGGCGGCGCAATCCGGTGCCCAAATCGTGAACAACCTGTTCGTGCGCGAAGAATGGGCGCTGTCCATGCCCGCGGATTCGTTGTCCGACATCCGCCACAACTGCTTTTTCCGTTGTGCCTATCCGTGGGGCAATCAGGCCGCGCTGGTCGGCCTCAACGGAACTCTGGCCGCGGACCTTGGCCTCCGAGCCGCCCCTCTTCCAGCCCCGGCTCAGGCCGGATTCGCCATGCCGGAACGCCGGCAAGAACGGTGTGCTCGCCGGCATGCTCAAACCACCCTGTAGCGCCTGCCTTTGCAGAGCTTTCGAGACACCGTTCAGATATTGATATGATTTCGGATCAGGTCCGCAGGGGCATGAGGTCCAACCGGATGATCTGCTCGTAGCGGAGGAGGTTGTAGGTCAGGTTGAGCATCACGACCGCCGCCTTCGTCCGCGCGGCGCCGATGTATCTGAGGAACACCCGGCCCGCCTGTCCGCTCATCACGGCGAACACGTGCTCGACCCGCGAGCGGACGCGGGATTTCTTGCGGTTCGACTTCATCTGCTTCTTGGTCAAGGGGTGCCCTCTCGTTCCTTTCTCGCAGATCCGAGGTGCGATGTCCCGGGTGGCGAGCATCGCGGCGATCGGTGCCCCGGAGTAGGCGCTGTCGGCGTAGAGCACCCGATCTCCGCTATGGACCAGGTCCTCCAGGGCCTGCGAGTCATGGACCGCCGCGTCCGTCACCACCGCTGACTCGATCAGTTTGCTCGCGGCATCGACCTTCACGTGGTTCTTGTAGCCGTAGAAGGATTGCGCGTTCTTCTTGGTCCAACGCGCATCCAGATCCTTGTGGCCCAGCATCTTGGCGTCATCCGTCCAACCCTCCGGGATCCGGCCCTCCTTGATCTCGGCATTCTCCTCCCGGCTGTTCCTTTGCTTGGGGACCTCGACGAACGTCGCATCGACGATGTGCCCGTCCTTCGGCAGGAGGCCGCGGCTTCTCAGGGCTTCGTTGAACAGCGCGAAGAGCCGGTCGAGGACGCCGGACTTGCGGAGCTCCTCGCGGAAGCCCCAGAGCGTGTTCTGGTCGGGCACCGCGTCGGCGAGCGTGAGCCCGACGAAGCGCTGGAAGCTCAGGCGGTCCGCCAACTGGAACTCCGCCTGCTCGTCCGAGAGATTGTAGAGGCGTTGGACGACCAACAGCTTGAAGAGGACCTTCGGATGCCAGGCCGGCCGTCCACCGGGAGCCGCAACCGGCTTCGCCAGCGCCTGCTCGATCGGCGGGACGAAGAGATCCCAGTCCACCACCTGGTCGAGCCGGTGCAGGATGTCGCCCCGCCGCGAGAGATCGGCGAGCCGCACATCGTGGGGGTCCTCCGTCTCTTGCAAAGCTAAGGTCAATGAGATTCCTGCAACCAGCAAAAGCCCGGCGATGACGAGCTTCGGATAGATCGGCCTCATGGTTTGATGAAGATGGAAGCGCTTACTTGGCGTCCTTCTTTTGCTCTTTGGCCTGATCGGCTGGCGATTCCTTCTCAACGGTCACAATTTCGCCGGTGCGGGCATCAACCTGCACTTCGGTGATGTCCTTGTCACCGGGAGTCGCGATATCGAAAGACCAGATCAACCGGCCGTGTTCTTTCTCCAACTCAGCTTCCATAACGGTCCCACCAGGTGCTTTCGACAAGGCAGTTTGTTGTGCCTGCTCACGGGTCACCTTTGCCTGCGCAGCTAGTGCCTGCTGGGATTGAGTCGCGCAGCCCGACAAAAGGATGAATGACGCTGTGAGGATAGTGACCGTTAGTGTCGCGGAGAATTTGGATTTCATAGAGGTGATGACTTGTTGTTAGGTTGTGTTGAGGTCTTTGGATCAATCGGACCGTAGAGAGTGAGAGTTAGAGTCTGTCCATTCAAACTGGCGTTCAGGCCATATCCGAGACTCGCGGCGAGTGTGCGAGCGAGCGAAAGACCCAGGCCGGAATGTTCGCTTCCGGACCTCGCGGGATCCTTGCGCCAGAATCGTTCGAAGAGATTCGATAGGTCCCTTGACGTGAGATCCGGTGCTGGATTGGCGACAGCCACGGAGAAATGCATCTCCTGAATCGAAGCGGTGATCCGGACCAAACCTCGTTCGGACGCGTATTCCACGGCGTTATCCAGAAGGTTCGAGAGAATCGAGCGGACCAACACCGGGTCACTACGAATCTCCAATTTTGCCGGAAGCTCCGCAGCCAGGCTGAGCCCCCGTTCGACTGCACGCGACTCGATGGCACTCCAGAGTGAGGAGACCATTCCGACGAGTTCAACAACCTGCGCCTCGATCGGGAGACTGACCTGGTGACTCCTTGAAATAAGGAACAGACGGTTGATCATCGATTCCATCTGGATAGCGATTGCGAGCGTGTCCTGGTCTGCCTCGGGCTTTCGCTTCGAGGGCCATTTCAATGAAACTTCTGCTAGGCTGCGAAGCTCGGAAATGGGTGTGCGGAACTCATGCGCGAGATCGTCACTAAACTGGCGCTCGCGAGCGAAAGTGGATTGCAATCGCACCAGGAGGTCATTGAGGCGTTCGGTAATTGGCACCAGTTCGCCGGGTATTCCTTGCGTGGAAAAGCGCTCGGTCAAGGTTTCGGCATCCAACTTTTGCGCCTGCTCGGCAAGGTCTTTCACCGGTGCGAGTTCACGCCGCAACACCCATGGCACGACCACGGCGGTTGGAACCAAAATGAGGAGAGAGGAGCCAATCAGTACGAGAGCCACCGTACCGAGGGTCGAATCCAGTCCACGGCGATCGGTTGCCATGACCGCGACGCCTCCTGGCGCGCTATTGGTTGGCGTACTTTTGTCGGCAGGTGACGGGTAAAAAAGGAGGCTCGCGACACGGACCGGGAGACCATTCGTTAAACGCATATCCCAGAGTTCGGGAGCTGGGGTTGCGTGGTGCGGTGGAGGGAGCAAGTCGTCGGCGAGGGACTGCGAGCGCGTTACCTCGTGGCCACCGGAGTCCCAAATCTGGAAAATCAACACCGGGTTGGCGCTATCGAACTGACGGGGGTTTTGATCGCTTCGATCGAAGCCAAGGTGGCCGTCCTCCATCTCCACCGATGAGGCAAGGGCCATGAGTTTTGTGCAGAGTGCATCGTCAAACTGATGCGTCAACGATTCGCGCATCACCGTGAATGTCAGGATGGCACCGGTGAACAGAAGGCCAGTTTCCCACGCCAAGAGTCGCCACATCAGTCGATGACGAATCGTGCTCAAGGTGTTTGGACTTCAAGAATATACCCCAAGCCGCGACGGGTGTGGATGAGCGGCTTCGGATTGGGTTGGTGAAGCTTCCTCCGAAGCGCGGAAAGCGTTGATTCGACCACGTTGCTCATCGGTTCCGTCTCGGTATCGTAGAGATGCGCTTCAATTTC
>CANGMH010000221.1 GCA_947454005.1 Verrucomicrobiota bacterium | reverse complement strand
GGCGGCCCAGCTCACCAGGTCGGCGATGAACTGCGGGACGATGGGGTCGAGGAACTCGGTGGCCGCGGGGAGGCCGGCCGCGTTGATCTGGGTGAGCAGCTTGCGCGCGGTGCGGATGCCGGCGTCGACGTCATAGCTGCCGTCGAGGTGCGGGTCGTTGATCAGGCCTTTCCATCCGATGGTGGTGCGCGGTTTCTCGAAATAGACGCGCATCACGAGGAAGAGCTGGTCCTCCACCTCGGAGCGGAGCGCCAGCAGGCGCCGGGCGTACTCCATCGCGCTCTCGGGGTCGTGGATCGAGCACGGCCCGATGACCACGAGCAGGCGCGGGTCCTCGCGGCGCAGGATGCGCTGCACGGTGGCACGGCCGGCGACCACGGTGGCGTTGGCCTGCTCGCCCATCGGGAGCTCGTTCTTGAGCACGGCGGGCGCCGTCAGACGGCGGTTGCTGACGACGCGGAGGTCGTTCGTTGGCTGCATACGTCCGGACACCCTAGCGGGCAGACCGCCGCCGCGGAAGAGCGTTTACGCGGCACCGACCGGACGCGCCGGTTCAACCGAGATGCTCGAGCACGCGGTTCAGCTCCGCGTCGGTGTTGTAGTAGTGCGGGCTGAGACGGATCCAATGGCGTCCGTCCCGCGTGCCGCGGAGCGAGGTGACGATGCCGGCGTCGGCGAGCTTCCGGTGCAGCGCGGCCATGTCGGCGCCGGGCACGGCGAAGCTGGTGATCCCGCCGGCGTTCTCGGGGGGCATCTGCGGCTGGAGCACCTCGCAGCCCTTCGCCTGGAGCGCGGGCACGAGCCATCCGCGCTTGCGGATGAGCTCGGCGGCGATGTTCCGGATGCCGACCTCCTCCACCAGCGCGAATGCGGCGCGGAGCCCGGCGAGCCCGAGCAGGTTGTGCGACCCGACCTCGTAGCGCCGCGCGTCGCCGCGGAAGTCGATGGATTCCTGCGAGAGGAATCCCGGCGAACGGACGTTGTGCCATCCGTGGACGATGGGCGCGAGGCGGGCCTGGACGGCTTTGCGGACGTAGAGCACGCCGGCGGCGCAAGGACCGAGCATCCACTTGTGCGTGTCGGCCGCGAGGAAATCGACGTGCTCCACCGAGGTGGGGAACGCGCCGAGCGTCTGGATGGCGTCGAGGCAGAAGAGGATCCCGCGCTGCTGCAGCCACTTGCCGAGCGCGTCGGCGTTGACGCGCCAACCGGTGACGAAGTGGCAGCTCGCGAGCGCGACGAGCTTGGTGTTCTCGTCCACCTGGCCCTGGACGTCGACCATGCGGATCTTGCCCAGCTCGCGGATGTTCATCAGGCGCACCTCGACGCCGCGGTCGGCCAGGGCCATCCACGGATAGACGTTCGACGGGTAGTCGTCGTGGTAGATCAGCACGTTGTGGCCGCGCTTCCAGGGCATGCCGGCGGCGACGTAGCTGAGGGCGAGCGACGTGGGCCCGACGAAGGCGATCTCGTCCGGCTGGGCCTGCAGCACGTCGGCGACCAGACGGCGGGTGTCGGCGACATAGTTGGGCGGCAGCGAGGCTTCCTGGTCCTCGGTGACGGCGGCCTCGGCACGGGCCTTCACCGCGTCGGCCACGCGGCGCGGCAACGGGGCGACGGCGGCGTGGCCGAGGAAGGTCTTGGCGGCGACGACGGGGAACTCGTGGCGGCGGAGTTCCTCGTCGGCGTGCAGTTCAGCGATCGTCATGGGCGGCGACGCTAGAGCAAACCGCCGGCAGGGACGAACGACTTCTCGCGGAAGGCCTCCGCGGCGCGACGCCTCCGCGCAGGATGCGCCGGGAACCGCGCCGGCCCCGGGTCCGGCAGGTGTCGCCGCGCCACGTCCCGGTCCGCCCCCTCGTCACGCCTTGGCCGCCGCTTTCGACCGGGTCTTGATGTTGAGCATCTCGACGACCGCGGAGAAGGCCATGGCGAAGTAGATGTAGCCCTTCGGCACGTGCTGATGGCAGCCCTCGGCGATCAGCATGGTGCCGATGAGGATGAGGAAGGAGAGCGCCAGCATTTTGATCGACGGATGCCGGTCGACGAAGGTGCTGATGTGCTCGACGAAGAGGAGCATCACCACCATGGCGAGCACGACGGCGGCGATCATGACGCCGATGCGGTTGGCCATGCCGACGGCGGTGATGACCGAATCGAGCGAGAAGACGATGTCGAGCAGGAGGATCTGCACGATGGCGGCGTTGAAGCTCGGCACCTTCTTCACCACCTGCTCCTCGTGGCCGCCCTCGATCTTCTCGTGGATCTCGCGGGTGCTCTTGAACACGAGGAACAGACCTCCGAGCAGCAGGATCATGTCCTTGCCCGACAAGGAGACCGCATGGCCGAGGAGCTCGGACCGCCAGAAGGGCTTGTCGAGCTTCATGACCCATGCGAGCGAGCACAGCAGCAGGATGCGGGTGACCAGCGCGAGAGCGAGGCCGACCTTGCGGGCCTTCGCCTGCTGCTCCTTGGGCAGCTTGCCGCTGAGGATCGAGATGAAGATGAGGTTGTCGATGCCGAGCACGATCTCCAACAGCGTCAGCGTGAGGAGACCGATCCAGACATCGGGGTCGGTGAGCCAATCCATGGGGCGATGATGGACCGGTCGCGGCGGAATGCCAATGGCAGGGCGCGGAGACAGGTCCTCAAAAAAAAGCGCCGGACGAAGGATCGTCCGGCGCCGGAAGATGGACGAGGCCGCCGCTCAGGCGCGGGGCGCGAGCACCTTCTCCACGCGGCTCTTCTCGAGCACGACGTAGTGGGGCAGGCCGTTCAAGGTCGGCACCTTGACCTCGCCGACGATGAGCGGCGCGGCGTACTCGACGAACTTCTCGTTCGGCATCATGCCGTCCTCGCTGATCCAGTCGCGCGGGATGAAGTGCTCGACGTTCGCCACCTCGGAGAGCGGGTGGAGTCCGATCGTCCACTTGTAGGGGCTGCTGCTGAGACGGACGATCTTCGGCATGAAGCCGGACTTGCCGTCCACCGCGGCGCGCACGGCGGCCTGGCCGCAGGCGTAGGCCTCGTCGGCATCGGTCTGGCTCGCGAAGTGGGCGGCGGCGCGCTGCGCGTAGCCGAGCTTCACCGTGCGGGTCTTCAGGTTGAGCTTGCCTTGGACGATGGTCGCGAGCGCGTCGGCGGCGCCGGAGAGCACCGCGTGGCCGAAGGCGTCGAGGCGGGTCTTGTCCGCGCCGATCTCCTCGCCGGCGGCGTTCTTGAGGCCTTCGCCGACCACGACGATGCAGTACTTGTGCTCGGCGACCGTCGCCTTGACCTTGTCGAGGAACGCCACCTCGTCGAGGGCGATCTCGGGCAGGAGGATGATGTGGGGCGGGTTCGCCGGGTTGCCCTGCTTGGCGAGGACGGTTCCGGCGGCGATCCAGCCGGCGGCGCGGCCCATCACCTCGACGATGCAGCAGGAGCCGTCGTCCGTGGCCATGGAGCCGACGTCGAGGCCGACCTCCATGACGGTGGCGCAGTTGTATTTGACGACCGAGCCGTAGCCCGGGCAGTGGTCGGTGTGAGGCAGGTCGTTGTCGATCGTCTTGGGCACGCCGTTCACGCGCATGTCATAACCGCGCTTGACGGCCTCCTCGTGGATCTTGTGGGCGGTGTCCTGCGAATCGTTGCCGCCGGCGTAGAAGAAGTAGCGGATGTTGTGCGCGGCGAAGACCTCGAAGAGGCGGTCCATGTCCTGCGCGGCCTTGGCGGCCTTCTTTTTGAAGTCGATCTTGTAGCGGCAGGTGCCGAGCGCCGCCGCCGGCGTGTGCCGCAGGCCTTCGATCGACTTGGCCTTCTCATCGTTCAGGTCGACGAGGTCCTCGTTGAGGATGCCGTAGATGCCGTTGAGCCCGCCGTAGATGTTCTCGATGAAATCGTGGCGTCCGGCCTCGGTGATGACGCCGGCGACGGAGGCGTTGATGACCGCGGTGGGGCCGCCGGATTGGGCGACGAGCAGGTTGCCGATGAGTTCAGCCATAGGTTCTTTCCGTTTGAAAATCGGCCAGAACCTTGCCCGGCGCCCGAAGCGCGAAGCAAGGCGGGACTTGCGGAAGCTTGGCCGGGGCCGGGCCGGGCCCGGTCGGGTCGACACGGATGGCTTTCCCGCCCCCTCGGTCGCAGGAACCACCGCGCACGAGCTTCCTCTCCGTCTCACGGGCTCCGTCCCCGAGCCGCTTCGGCAAGCGCCGGCTCCGGCGACCAAGTTTGCTGCCGGCGAGAAGGACCGATGGACGCGCAGGTCAGGGTGCTGTCACCACTCGGTAGAACTCACCCGGTCCGCCCGTCGGGACCGTGAAGGGCGAAGGGGCGGCGAGTTCCTGCCAATCAGGGCGGAGAAGCTGCGTGGCCCGTTGGAGCCGGAAACCGGCGGGCCAGGCGAGCCGGAGGCCGTCGGAGGTGTGGGTGAAACCCACCTCGGGCGCCGCCACGACCGGACCGATGCCGGTGAAGAAGCGGCTGCTTCCTGCGAGCAGTTTGCCGTCGGGCAGGATCGTCATCTCCACGTTCAACGCCCCGGTCTTCTTCCAGGTGGCGTCGATCGTGCCGTCGGCATCGACCCGTTCGATCACGTTGCCGTGGCTGAAGATCAACTTGCCGTCGGGCTGCACGACACCGGAATCGACCTCGTCGCTGGTGGCGACGTGGAAAGCCGGATCGACCGTCCCGTCCGGACGCAGGCGCAGAGCGGTTCCCGTGGGCTGGTTGAAGCGACCGAAGATGTAGAGGCCGCCGTCCGGAGTGACGGGCCCGAGGGCGTAGAACCCCATCGTGCCGGACCCTTGCGTGACCAAACCGTTGGTCGGCGGCACGAAGGTCGTGTCCAGCGAACCGTCGGCGTCCAACCGCGCCACGCCAAAGCGAACGGTGCCCCGGACTTCGCTGAAAAAGCCGCCGATGTGGATGCGGTCATCGGGGAGCACCCTCACAGCGAGCAGCGAGCCCATGGTCTTGCTGTGATCGAGGAGTTCGGCCCTGAGGTCCAATTGGCTGAATGATCGGAAGGTTTCGTCCAGGGTCCCGTCGGGCAGAAGGCGCGCGAGCGAGAAGACCGTCGTGCCGGCGGCGTTCCGGAACTGACCGCCCTGCGGCATGACGACCAAGATCTTGCCGTCGCTTTGGAATTCGATCTGCGAAAGCCGGGCATTGCCTCGGACAAAGGATGGATCGTAGCTGCCGTCCGGCAGCAGGCGGACCAGTGTCCCGCCATTCGGCGTGGCGCCGACCAGGATCTTGCCGTCCGGTTGCCGGCGCACGACCGAGACGCCGCCCACGCCCGGCACGAACAGGTCGGCGGGTGAGGTGAAAGTCGTGTCCCGGGTGCCGTCCTCGAACAGGCGCACCAAGATGCCACCCGAGACGGCGTAAAAGGAACCATCCGGAACCACGGCAATCTGCTGCACCCTTCGTTCCAACCCGACCCCGGGCGCGAAACTGGGGTCGATCTGCCCGGGCGAAGCGGGGTCCGGCTCGACCAACAGCGGGATCACCTGGCTGTAGGCGAAGCCGCCCGGATTCACGACGCCACATTGGAACAACCCCGAGTCCGTCGGCGCGAGCCGCAGGTTGTTCACCGTGAGGCTGGCATTGGTGGCGCCGGGGATGTCGGTGAGATTCGTGGAGCCGGGGCCGCCATTGCGCCGCCATTGGAACAGGAACGGCCCGTCGCCGCCGGGAACGATGGTGAAGGTGACATTCGTGCCGGCCTTGGCCACGACGCGGGAGGGTTGGCTGGCGATGGTCGGCGCCGACGGCGTCGGGCGCAGCGGACCTCCGTTGAGCCGGACGAAGCTCTTGCGCGGGAACCGGGAGAACTCGGTGAAGTTGCCGCCCACGAAGAGCGCGTTGTCGGACCGCGCGGCGATGGCGAAGAGGACCGGGGTGTTGTTGCGGTTGGAATTCGTCGCCACCTGGAAATCGGGATCCAGCGCCCCGCTCGGCCAGAAGCGCAGCAGGTTGCTGGTCGGGAAGGTTCCGTTCAGCGGGCGGGCCAGCGCCACGATCCGGCCGTCGGCCTGCAACGCGATGCGGCGGACGTCACCCCGGCTGAAGTTCGGCGACTGCGACAACTGGGGCACGCCATTGAAGGTCGGGTCGAGCCGGCCGTCGGGCAGCAGCCGGATGAGGCCGAGGGTCAGATCGTTGCGCACATTGAAGGTGCCCGCCGCAAGGATGCGTCCGTCGGGTTGCACGAGGATGTCGTTCACCCCCGCCGCCAGTTCGTAGGGACTCGCGGTCTGGAAGGTCCGGTCCACCGTGCCGTCGTTGTTCAGGCGGAGCACGCCGGTGAAGCGGGTGCCGACGCTGTTCGTGGTTCCCGCCACGAGATAACGCCCGTCGGGCAGCGCGGTGATGACCGTGCTGGTCGTGAAGTAGCTGGAACCGCGCAGCGCGAAGGAGGGATCCCGGGTCCCGTTCTCGTTCAAGCGGATGTACGAACCCACGAACGAGACGACGACGTTCTCGCCGTTCCAGGTCTGGGCGGAGAGCACGACCTTGCCATCGGCCCCAACCGCCGCCAGCGAGCTGTTGTCGGTCACGGGCGAATAGGTCACCGAGCCGCCGACGCCGTTGGGATCGAACGTGGTGTCCACCGATCCATCGGCGTTGAAGCGGATGAGACCGTCGTGGCTCTTGCCGTTGTAAGCGACACCGTTCAAACCGACCACGAACGCCTTGCCGTCGGCCAGCGGCAGCACCTGGAATTGGCTCCCGTTCGCGGTGGATTGCGGGCTGGGGCCGAAGGCCGGATCCAGGTCCGCCGAGCCGGGCAGCAATCGCGCGAGATGCGCGCGGCCCGTGTCGTTCCATTGCGAGAACCGGCCGGTCGCCAGGAGACCACCGGCGGCATCGAAGACGAGGTCGCGGACCTCATCGTCCGGACCGGCCGGCTGATCGGTCTCGCGATAGACCGAGCCCGGGATCGGCTCCCACAGGGTGAGGTGGACCGCTGCGCTCGGGGCCGAACCCCGGCTGTTCGACACCACGCAGTGGAAATCCGCGTCGTCCGCGGCGGTGGTGACCGGCAAGATCAATTCGGCAGCGTTCGCGCCCTGGATCGGCGTCGTTCCGCGGACCCACTGGTAGCTCAGCGGCGACGCCCCCTGCGCGGTGACGCTGAAGCGCGTGCGCGCGCCGAGCGTGTTGGTCTGCGCCAGCGGCTGCGTGGTGATGCTCGGCGCGGTGTCCGGGTCGCCGAGGATGCGGAAGATGCCGTTCAGCGACTGGAACTGCGCGTTGTAGAACAGCGCCGCGACGAAGGCGGAACCATCCGGGGCGATCGCCATGTCGATGGCGACGACCACCGGCAGGCTGACGGGTACCTTGCCCGGATTCACATAGCCGGTGTCGCGCGATCCGTTCTCATTGTAGCGGCCGGCCACCGAGGGGGCGTCCAGCGCCACCACTTTGCCGTCCGCCTGCACGCCGACCTCGCCGCTCAACGTGATGCCGGCGGGCGGGACGAACGTGGGGTCGATCGCTCCGGCCAACGTCAGCCGCGTC